>CAIOKL010000033.1 GCA_903858915.1 uncultured Alphaproteobacteria bacterium
CTTGAGGATTTTTCGAAATTTTATAATATTCAGCAAAGGCATACAACATAAATCCCTCTGCATAGACTTGCTTATGGGTGTCGGAGGGAGTGCCGTTTGACTTTACAGACCAATAAGCACCTTTGTTTTTCGCATCCCAAAAATAAGTATTCAGGTAATTAAATGCTCGGTCGGCCAATTTTTTATACCCTGGTTTTGGGTCCATTTGATAGGCAGCAGAGAATGTCCAAAGAATCCTGCTGTTCAATATTAGACCTTTATCGGCCTGCGGATTAGGTACATTATTCACGTCAACAGATCCATAGAATCCGCCTTTCTCGACGTCCACACTATTCTTTTCCCAGTATGATAAAATCTCACTCAGTTCTACTTTTATTTCTTTCTTAAAAGCGCTCGGACTTTGTGCGGAAATGGGATAAACTCCCATAAGAAAAATAAGAATTTTAAAGATTTTCATGGAGCTAGGTTTATGGCAACAGATGCTTTTTATTGAGTTTAAATATAAAGATTGTGTTTTGATTATTAAAGCTGATTTAAATTTTTTAAATCCAATTAAAATCTTTCCAAAATTTTAAAATTTCTTGAAATTGGTTTATTTGAATTGCGAGGATTGATTATTTTTTTGGTGAGTTTTGATTATCTTGATTTTGTTCGTTAATATTTGTTGCAATCGCTTTGGCAACAAAAATACCAGCAACGCCAACCGCCGTTACCGCTACTACCGCCGTAATTGCTGGCATATAAATTATACCAAGTCCTAATGCCGAAGCGCAAATTAGCGAAGTGCCAATAATTTCTCCATTAAAGTTATTTTGCGGGTTTTTAGATGAAGAATGTGGAATAAATTTTGCGGGTGCATGTGCAGGTGGAGGAGGGCTGGCTCCAAGTTGTTTTCTTCGAGTAGTCTCGGGGCGAGGCGGTGAATCTTGAGTTTTTTGGGAGGTTCTTTGTTTCTGTTGAGAGTTGAGGGTTTTTTTATCCTCTTCTTTGATTAGATTAGATAAATTTTTAAATAATTTTTCATCTTTCTTTGGAGTGCCTGTCTTAAATAACTCTTTACTATCATCAATAACCCTCTTCAATATTGATAGCGGATCCTCCTTTGAGGTTTTTTTAGAAGGATCTTTTAATTTATTTCTTTCTAAATCTAAAAAAATTTTTAAATCTTTCGCAAAAAATTTAAACTCTTTAGATTTATCAATATTTTTAATTGTTTTAAGAAGTTCACCTTTTTCAATTTCTTCAATTGTTTTAAGTTTTTTAGGTTGTTCAGATTGTTCAGTTTGTTTAGGTTGTTTATTTTTTTCATTTTTTTCTTCTGCATCTTTAATTTTTCTTTCAACTTTAATTAAATCGCTAAGTACGGAAAATTTAAAAAATTCTTCTCCCGTCATCGCTATGGATGATTTTTTTCTAGAACGGATTGCGTTTTGGCCAAATATTTCGGATGTTGGATATTTATGATTATCAAGTTCGAAGAGTTTTTGATTTAATTCTTGAAAATCGCTAGGTTTCAAGATTTTATTTACCTCACTATCTAGCTCTTTTAATTCCTTAAAAACCCCCAGCTCCTTATTATCAAGCCTCTCAAATTCTTTATCAAGCCTCTCAAGTTCTTTATCAAGCCTCTTAAGTTCTGTTTTATAATCCTTGTCAGTCCCTTTTTTAGCTTTAAGGAATTTATGTGCTTCTAGAGTATTTTTTTTATGCGATTGTATTTTATTACATTCTTCTAGAGTAGTTTTTTTCTGCAATTGTATTTCTTTGTATTTTTCATCAACGAGATCATGATATGTTTTAATAAATTGGGCTTTTTCTTCGATAGTTAAATTTTCTCTTAATAAAATTTTTTGGTTTGGAAGGTAACTAATAAAAGAAAATGGTGACTTTTGAAAATATTCCGGAAGATTTTTTTTCAGTTGTTCTTTTATAGAAGGTTTTTCGGGGGCTTTGTATCGATGTAAATCTGGGGGGTCTTGTTTCATTTTGTGATTAAGATAAAAAATTGTAGCACTAATTTTTGATATTTTAAATAAAGAATATTATATTTTTTAATTAAAAATTAACAAAAAGCAACTAGAAATAACTAATCATGTTTATTTACAAGAGTTTAACTTAATTAACTCTATAAAAGCTAAATATTCGTTGCGCGAGGTAAGGAAGTTATTTGATTGAAATGGCGTAAGTGAAATTCGGGTTTGTGCTATAATTTGCTAAGTTTTGTGGGGTAACTTTGGGGGACTAAGGAGACTTGCGTTTGCCTTGCTAGGTCCATTTGCTGTTGGAGATTCGGGACCATGTCGTTTTTGATCCCTATAAGCCCCATGCTTTTCGGCTCTTGGACCAAAAAATGCTACTCTAGGATCTCGTGGTTCTGGTTTTTGCAAAGGAGCCGAGTTCGTTCTTTTCGTTGGGGGAGTTGGGTCGGCGGGTTTTGCTTGCGTTCTATTCGAAGGAGCCGTAGCCGATCCTGTTCTTCTTATCGGTGCGGTAGGAGGGGGGGCTTTTTGCGCTGCTTCTTTCGCCCTCGACGATGCTGCTTTTGCTGTTTCTATCGCTTTTTCGACTCTTTCTTGTTGTTCCCTTCTAAGTTCGAGCTCTTCCCTTATTCTTTTACCAAGAGTTTTTTCGGTATATGTTGTTTTTGGCTCTTGTTTTTGTGATTCATGTGGTGTTTTAGTATTTTCTTGATTAGTTTCAGTTGATGGTAAATTTATTTTTATTTCCGGAAGTTTGATTGAGACTATCCAACTCATCGCAGTTGATGAAGCTTGAGTAAATGTTGTTTTCGCGGAAGTTGAGATTGTCATGGCTAAAGAATCGACTCTATTTTTTGTGGATTCTGCTAAATTAGCACCAAAATCACGAACATCAGAAGAGGCACTTTTAACCGTGGAGTCTATTTTTGAGCTAGCATCTTTTACTTGTAAATCAATATCTTTTTTAAGTTTAGTAAGGGATTGAGCAAAACTAGACCATCTTCCTTGAATACTCTGCTCTTTTTCTTTTTGAGTATTTATTTGGCTTGATTGTTCTGGAGTCGGATTTTCTGCAAAAAACTTTGCTCTTTCAGTTCTCAAAAGATTTCCACCATTAGATGCTGAAGTTGAGATAATATTAAAGCTAAAATCAAGAGGGTCATTGCTATTCTTTGGTTCCCAAGTATAATCAGCTTGATTTATTTTTAATGGCGTTGTCACGAATTCTTTTACGCGCTTATCAAATTCTTGCCTTAATTTTGTATCATTTTCAATTTGAGACTGAGTTGGTTTTGATGGAGGATATTTAAATGCTACAAAATCTCCAAATTGTTCATTTACTTTTTTATCTGATGAGGTTATTCCTGGATTATAAACTAAATCATAATCTTTTTTAAAAAAAGCAAAAAAATTATCTAATTCCTCTTTATTATCATTCAAAAATGATTGATATTTTATATCTGACCCAGCTGGTTGAGGTGTTTGTGGTTGCGGTTGTCGTTGTGGTCCAGGTGGTGGAGTTGGTGGTTGCGGTTGTGGTTTTGGCTCAGTTGGTTGAGGTTTTTGTGGTTTTGGTGCAGGTGGTGGAGTTGGTTCATTCCTTTCTTTAATCATTAATGCTAAATTAATCTCACAAGATTTAAGGTCTTCATCCGAATCTTTTAATTTTTTTAAGTTGTCGTTAGCTCCAGTTAGATTTTTAAAATTTACTTCGGCAGATGGATCGCCGAGATTCTTATCAGGATGAAATTTAAGAGCTAGTTTTTTATAGAGTTTACTTATATCAGGCATTCCTTTAACAATATTCAGAGCTATTTCGGGTGTTTTTTCAGCGTCCTTAGTTTCAATTCCTAAAGTTTTTAAGTCATCAAAAAATAAATCTAAATTTTGTTGTTGATTTCTTCCTGAGGAACCTATGCCAGACCTAAAATTATTATATGGATTTGGATCCGCCATAACTCATATCAAATTAATTTTTAAAATATTGTTAATTTTTAATTCACCCCCAAAATCCCTTCAACAACTTTTTGTGAAGTGATTTCGAAATGATTGAATAAATCTGAAGCTGGTGCCGAAGCGCCGAAACTTTTCATGCCGATAAAAATGCCGTCATTGCCGATAATTTCGTGCCAGCCTTGCTTAACGCCTGCTTCAATCGCACAATAAATAATTTTTTTATTTAAATCGCGACCTAAAATTTTATCTTGGTAATTTTTTTCTTGATTGTCAAATATTTCTTTGCACGGCATGGAAATAACGCGGATATTAAGATTTTTTGTTGCTAAAATTTCTTTGGCGTCCAAAGCGATTTGTAATTCTGAACCGGTCGCGATGATAACAGCATCAGGGCTTTGGCAATCAGAAACAATATAAGCACCTTTGTCAAAATCATGGGTATCTTTGGTGACAAATTTTAAATTTTGACGCGATAAAATTAGTGCCGATGGCGTTTTATTATTTTGCAAAGCCAATTCGTAGCAAGCTAGAGTCTCTTCAGTATCAGCTGGACGGAAAACATTGAGATTTGGAATCGAACGAAGCATTGCCAAATGTTCAATCGGTTGATGCGTTGGACCATCTTCACCCAATCCGATTGAATCGTGAGTGAAAACATAAATTATCGGAAGATGCATTAGAGCCGAAAGTCTCAAAGCTGGTTTTAAATAATCGGAAAAAACTAAAAAAGTTCCGCCGTAAGGAATAAAATTGCCGTGAAGCGCTAAACCGTTCATAATGGCTCCCATGGCGTGTTCGCGGACTCCGTAATGAATATAACGACCGCTAAAATCATCTTTGGAAATTGATTTTGTGGCGGAAGTTTTGGTTAAAACCGATTCGGTTAAATCGGCGGAACCGCCAATCAAAGAAGGCAAATTATTGGTTAAAAATTCTAAAATTTGTTGCGAAGATTTGCGTGAAGCTTGCGTAGTTTTTTCGTGGCTAATTTTAGCTTTAAATTCAGCAATTTTTTGTGAAAAATTTGTCGGTAATTTTTTTTCTAAAATTTGTGAAAATAATTCTTTGGCATTTTCATCGAGTTTTTGCAAATTTTCTAAGGAAATTTTATAGCTTTCGAGGCAACGATTTGAAGCCTTACGCCAATTTTCTAAAATGTCATTTGGAATTTCAAATGGTGCAAAATTCCATTGTAAATTTTCGCGGGTTTTTTGAATTTCATCTTTGCCGAGCGGAGAACCGTGGCATTTTTCGCTTCCAGCTTTTGAAGGCGAACCAAAGCCGATGGTGGTTTTGCAATCGATCAAAATTGGTTTGGTTGAATTTTGTGCTTGATGCAAAGCTTGACGAATTTCAGAAAAATTATGACCATCGATTGAAATTATATTAAAACCTAGAGCTTCAAAGCGCAAAGACATGTTTTCCGAAGTCGAAATTGAAGTTTTGCCATCAATCGAAATCGAATTATTGTCCCAAAGTAAAATCAAATTATCGAGATTTAAATGTCCCGCCAAAGCTAGAGCCTCTTGTGAAATTCCTTCCATCAAACAACCGTCGCCAACTAAAGCATAAATTTTATGATCGAAAATTTTTTTCCCAAAACGAGCTTGTAACATTTTTGCCGAAAGTGCCA
>CAIOKL010000034.1 GCA_903858915.1 uncultured Alphaproteobacteria bacterium
CAATAATTTTGTTTAATAAAATTTTTGAAACAAGCGGAACGAAAGAAATGTTTATTGCCGTAAAAATTATTACAAAAAAATGCAAAAACAAATAAAATTTAAAGGGCTTGATTGATCGCAGAACAAAGGAAAGAACCTTTTTACTATTAGTCATTAAATTAAAATAGGGTTTGATAATATTTAAAATATTTTATCAAGTATTATTGTTTAAAATATTTTATCTTCATGTTAATTTTTATATAAATTTACTATTTTTTATATAAAGTCAAGACCAATATCAACTATTTTAACAGAATTTGTAAGCGCGCCGATCGAAATAAAATCAATATCAAAATTGCGATAATTTTGAATATTTTCTAAATTAATACCCCCCGAAACCTCGATTAATATAGCTTTAGAAGATTTGCGAATTTCATTAATCGACTCTTGCAACTCTTGAAGATTCATATTATCGAGCATAATAATGTCGGGAGAAAATTTTAAACATTCCACGACTTGCGAATAATTGTCGCACTCGATTTCAATTTTCAAATTATTTTTATTATTAGAAATTTTTTCTAAAGTTTTTTTGATGCCTCCGCAAGCGCTGATATGATTGTCTTTAATCAAAATCAAATCCGCCAAACTAAATCGATGATTTTCTCCGCCACCACATTTCACGGCATATTTTTGTAGTTCGCGCATATTTGGCAAAGTTTTTCGCGTATCAAGAATTTTAATATTCGAATTATTTAACTTTTCGACATGTTTTTTTGTCGAGGTTGCGATGGCGCTTAAATGTTGAATTAAATTTAGAATGGTTCTTTCGGCGGATAAAATAATTTTAACATCCCCAAACCCAGAAACAATTGATTCTCTAGGCTTTACAACATCTCCGTCTTTAAAAAAATAATTTAATTCTAGAGTGGAATTTTGAAATTTAGATGAATTTTTAAGTTGTAAAAAAACCTCTTCGATAACTTTTTTTCCACAAAAAATTAATTCTTCGCGGGCATTAATCGCAAAATTACAATTGATGTTTTTTTCAATTGTTAAATCGGAAGTTATGTCGTTAAAAGCTTCATCCTCTAGAAGCGTTAATTCAATAATTTTCGGTAAAGTTTTAAGAATTTTTGGAGAATTTTCTAGCATTTATTTGGATTAAACTTCTGTTTTTTCAATTTCGATAAACGATTATTTATAAAATGACGCATAAAATTCATTTCTTCGACAGAAATTTGTCTTTTACCACTTTCGCTTTCATCCATTAAATTTTTTATAACCTTGAACGCCATGCATTCATCGCCTTTTTTTTCATTAATAAAAGCGACCATTTGCTTTGTCCAAAGTGGCGCTTCTTTGGCTTCATTTTTTGCCAATTTTTGCGCAAAATATAAAGCTTGATCCAAATCTTGCAAATCTTTTTTAGCGATTATAGTCGCTTGAAAAAGCCACCACCAATTTTTATCAATATCAGCCGAAGAATGTTCGTCGAGATATTTTAAAACATATCTTGTATGCTCTGGATTTTGTGATTGCGCGTAATAATAACTAGCCAAAGAAGGCACCATTCGCGATTCGGAATTTAATTTATCCAGAATCGTCATCCAATCATAAACTCTTGAATAATCATATTTTTTTAAGCTCACAAAGCCCGCAAAAATATCGCCGGCATTTTGTAAGCGCAACGCTAGAACTCGAAAAAGAAATTCTTCATCACCAAAAGATGCGGCTTTAATAAAATGTTTTGAAGGGGCGGGGGGAACGATATCATAGCTCACGCGATATTTTTCAGCAACTTTCCAAAAAAATATTTGAAAAATAAAGACCAAAATAAAAAGCCAAAAGAAAATTTTATGAGAGTAAATATAAAAAAATAATTTAAAATTTTTTAAGGAAAACACGGCGGAATCTAAAATTGTTTTTTCTTGAAATCATGAAACGCCATAAAAATCATTAATGGCAAATATATTATCGATTGGAACAAAATAATTAGCAAAACAACATTGTCTTTTATTCCATAAATTCCCCACGAACTTTGCGCGAATAAATCAAGTCGCGGAAATAAAATTGATAAGATTTTTAAAGCACTCGCTAATCCACCTTGCGATATCGAAGAGTAGTCTTCAGGCATGTCTATCGCCATTACAAACATTCCCATTAATCTAGAAATTGCATAAAATCCGAAAGACGCCAAAATCGCCGAAAAGGAATTTTTTAGAATTAAAGAACTTAGTAAAGCAAAACTAATAACAATTAAATTTTCAGATAAAGTTGTTAAAAACCAAAAAAGAATGCCGAGCTTGTTAACCGGAAATACTAAATATATTAAAGCGGTAATTGGCAAAAGAATTAAAAAATTTGCGATAAAAAAACCCGCCAAATATCCCAACACAAACTTTTCGCGAGAAATCGATTTCGATAAAATAAATTCTATTTCTTTGTTATCAAAAGCGCGATTTAGATTGATACACACAAACAGAATCATTCCGATTGATAGAATAGTTCTGGTTGTTGCCAAAGAATAAACAATTGAGGAATTATTTTGCTCAACAAGCATAGTGGTTCCGAGAAATATCGAAACCGCAAATGCCACAGCGATTGAAATAAAAAGACCTAGATATAAACGATCTCTAAGACCGTTTTTTAAAATATATTTTAGAATTGAATTCATTTTTTAAAAAAAGTTGCGACGGTTGACATCATATTTTTCTTGCAATTCACGATCAACTTTATTAGCTCTGGTTCCGCTGTTGACAATGGTTGCCTTAATAAATATTACAGTTTCACTAACATCGGATGATTTCTCCATAGATTTAAATAACCATCCAAAAATTGGAATTCTTCTTAAGAATGGAATACCACCTTCATTTCCTGTAGAGGTATCTTTCATTAATCCACCTAAAATTACAACATTTCCTGAAACGATTTTTACCGAAGTGGTTATTTCGCGCGTTGTTATAACGGGAACGGAGTTGGCGTAACTAAATGTAGAAGTATTGGCGGTTGCCGGATCTTTTACATCGCCGGTTTTTTGAGTAATTTTTGGAGAAATATTCATGGTAATTTCGCCAGTTTTTAAATTAATTGATGGCGTAATTTCAATTTGAACACCGACATTTTCTTCTTGCTTGGTTGAAGTTACCGTGGTTGCGACGGTTGAAGCCGCAGTTCCCGTGGTTGTTCCTTGGGCGCTTTGTTGAGCCTCAACTTTAAAATAAACTAATTTTTCAGCAAAATTTAATGAGGCTTTTTGATTATTCATAGCGTGAATTCTAGGGCTAGAAATAGCTTTTGTTGAACCGAATTTTGACATAGCGTCAACCGCAATATTAATGTCTCCGCCAAAAATTTTCAAAGCTGGATTTGACGGACTAATCATCGAAGAAAAGTTAGAATCCGCATCGGGAGAATTAAATTTGAACATGTCTTGAGACCAATCAATCCCCGCTCTAAACTTTTCTGACAAAGAAACCTCGACAACTTTAGCCTCAATTAAAACTTGCATCGAAGATTGCTTGCTAACATCTTCCAAATATCTTTCGATAGCTAAATGCTGTTTGTCGGTGGCGTAAATTGTGAGCATTCCCGCGGTTTTGTTAGGCGTAACACTTGAGTTTGAAGTTGTGGCGCCTTCTTCTGCTGAACTTTTTTCTGAATTAAAAATATTTTCGATGTTAGTTTGAACATCGTCCCAGAGAGGCGAATCGTCGAGATAATCAACAAAATAATTTTTCATGAAAGGCTTGTCGGTTTCAAAATACAAAACTTTATTTTTGTAAGAATAACGAAGATTCCCTTGGGTTGCAATCCGATCAATAATTTCTTTAAATGGACGATTTTTGGCGTTGATAATCACTCCGCCAGAAATTTTCGGATCAACATCAACATCGATTTCGGCAATTCTGCCAAGCTCGATCAGCACATCGCGAAGCGGAACTTGCTCGGTTACATAAAAAGAAATGACTTTTTCGCCACCAATTTTTGGAGTTGGCGGGGCCACGATTGTCTTGTTGAGGCGCGGAATTGGGATTTCTGATTTAATGGCGTCTTCTTTAATTTTTTTTTGCTGTTCTTTTGATTTTATGATGGAATCTTTGATGTCTTTTTCGGTCATGCCGACATTGTCAAAATAAGGATCTAGCCTTCCTTGCGAGCAAGAAAAATCACAAAAAATTAGCGAAAACAAAAAGCTGTATTTGATGATTTTTGTATAAGTCTTCACCTAAATTTTAATTTTGATTATTAATTTGCAAATTTATTTTATTTTCGATAAGTTATTTTAAAATTTTTTTTTAGCAAATAAATTTACGAAAAACAAAGTTATTTTTTTAAAGTTTCTCAAAAAAATATTTTATTTTGTAATCAATTTAAAAATTTCCAAAAATGCTCAAAGAACAAGACAAAATTTTTACAAATTTATATGGCTTTCAATCCACTAATTTAGAGGGCGCAAAGTCGAGAGGTGATTGGTCTCAAACCAAAAAATTCATTGATAATGGAAGCGAATGGATAATTGAACAAGTCAAAAATTCTGGATTAAGAGGCAGAGGCGGAGCGGGCTTCCCAACTGGTACAAAATGGTCTTTTGTTCCCAAAAAATCCGATCCAAAAATCGGCAAACCGCATTATTTAGTTATCAACGCCGATGAATCCGAACCAGGAACTTGTAAGGATCGCGACATTTTGCGCAACGAACCTCATAAATTAATCGAAGGTTGCTTAATCGCTTCAAAAGCAATTAATGCCAACATTTGTTACATCTATATTCGTGGCGAATACTACAACGAAGCCGTCGCGCTACAAAATGCCATTGACGAAGCTTACGAATCTAAATTAATTGGTAAAAAAGCTTGTGGCTCAGATTGGGATTTGGATATTTTTATTCATCGTGGCGCCGGCGCTTATATTTGTGGCGAAGAAACGGCACTTTTAGAAAGTCTCGAAGGCAATAAAGGTCAACCGCGCCTTAAACCACCATTTCCGGCTCTGATTGGATTATATGGTTGCCCAACGGTCGTTAATAATGTTGAATCAATCGCAGTCGTTCCCGAAATTTTGCGAAGAGGCGCTGAATGGTTTGCGTCAATTGGTCGCGAAAAAAATACTGGAACTAAAATTTTTTGCATTTCGGGCCATGTCAACAAGCCTTGTAATGTCGAAGAAGAAATGGGAATCCCATTAAAAGAATTAATCGAAAAGCATGCCGGCGGAGTCATCGGCGGATGGGACAATCTCTTGGCAATAATTCCGGGAGGATCTTCCGTTCCATTAATCAAAAAAGAAATTTGCGACACGGTTTTAATGGATTTTGATTCACTAAAAGCCGTCGGCACTGGGCTTGGCACCGCGGGAATTATTGTCATGAATAAATCCACCGACATTATCGATGCCATCGCTCGACTTTCACATTTTTATAAACATGAATCTTGCGGACAATGCACGCCTTGTCGCGAAGGCACGGGCTGGATGATGCGCATCATGGATCGCATGGTCTTGGGCGACGCTAAAGTTGCGGAAATTGATCAACTTTATAATTTAAGCAAGCAAATTGAAGGTCATACAATTTGCGCTTTGGGAGACGCGGCGGCCTGGCCAGTTCAAGGTTTAATCAAAAATTTCCGCGAAGAAATGGTCAAAAGAATTGAAGCAAAAATATAATTTTATTCACTAAATCATGGAAAAAATTGTCGCCTTAATCACCGCTTGCGGAAGAGGAAATCGCTTTAATCGAGGCGAAGGAATTCCCAAACAATATCTTCCGCTCGCTGGAATACCAATGCTTCGCCATTCGATTATGGCATTTTTAAATCACCCGCAAGTTTCCGATGTTTTATGCGTAATTCATCCCGACGATATTGAACTTTACGAGCAAGCCACAATTGGTTTAGATTTATTAAATCCAGTTTTTGGTGGCGACACAAGACAATCTTCGATTCGCATTGGACTTGAAGAATTAGTCGATTACAAACCCAATAAAGTTTTAATTCATGACGGCGTTCGCCCTTTCGTTTCCAAAAGAATAATTAATGGAATTTTAGAAAAACTTGAAAGCCATCCCGCGGTCATTCCGGCAATTGCCGTTGAAGATACCATTAAAAAAATTGGCGATGGCAAAATCGAATGGACCCTAGAGCGCGAAAATCTGTG
The DNA here is from genome assembly GCA_903858915.1 of uncultured Alphaproteobacteria bacterium. GTDB lineage: Bacteria > Pseudomonadota > Alphaproteobacteria > Rickettsiales > UBA1997 > CAILUF01. Next base: position 6,130 of record CAIOKL010000034.1, read on the forward strand.
GCGCGCGCAAACTCCTCAAGGATTTTTATATCAAGATATTTTAAATTCACATATCGCTTTCAAAGATTTAAATTTTACCGATGATTCCGCTTTAAATGAATATGCCGGAATACCCGTCGCCATTGTTCCCGGATCGCAAAATAATTTTAAAATTACCACCGAAGAAGATTACGATCGCGCCAAACATATGATTCCGTTTTTAATCGATGATTATCGCGAAGAAACTAGATGTGGCATCGGTTTTGATGTTCATGGTTTTCGTAAAATTGAAAATGATGAAGATAATTTTATTCGAATTTGTGGCGCAGAAATTGAATTTGATAAAAAAATTCTAGCTCATTCCGACGGCGATGTTGGCATTCACGCCTTAATTGACGCACTTCTGGGCGCTATCGGGCAGGGCGATATCGGCGAGCATTTTCCGCCAAGCGAACAAAAATGGAAAAATTGCGATTCACGCGAAATGCTTAAAAAAGTTTATGAACTTATTCAAAAATACAGCGCCACGATTTTAAATATTGATTTAACAATAATTTGCGAGAGACCAAAAATTTTGAAATATAAAAACAAAATGAAAGAAGAGCTTTCGACAATTTTAGGAATTTCTTCAAAAAGAATTAATATTAAAGCGACAACAACTGAAAAACTCGGTTTCATTGGGAGAGAGGAGGGCATTGCTTGCCAAGCCGTCGCTTCGGTTTTAATTTCCTCAAATACCGAGTTGATTAATTAAATTTATTTTTACAAATTTAGTCCAATAAATGATTCTTGAATTCATTTAATTATTCATAATCTTTGTTTAAAAATTCATCGCATTTTTTCTGCACCAAATTTAATCTTTCGGTTATAATATTTTTTTGTTGAGCAACATTTTCATCATCATTAGCATCGCGCTTGGCTTCATAATAAAACTCATCAACCACAAAACATAATTTTGAAAATGGCAAAGGAATTTTAAATTGATCCCAACTTTTTTGAATAATTTTAAAATTTGATGACGAAAATGATACGGCGACAATCTTTGCCTTTGTAAGTCGCGCGATATTTATCAATTCGCCGTTAACTTGTTGTTTCGGACCCCTCGGACCGTCGGGCGTAATTCCCAAAGAATAGCCCTTTTTTAAGCCCTCAATTATTTTTCTCATGCTTCCATAATCAATTCCGCGCGAAGATTTTCTGCCATCTTTTGTCGAGCCTAAAATTGAAATTAAGCCGAATTTTTCCATTACACTGCCAACGAATCTTCCGTCGCCATGCTTTGACGCCAAAGTCATAAATTCATGATCTTTAAATTTTTTCTTAGCCTTCTGCGCAATGAACGGAATCATGATTAAACGATTATGCCAAAAGGCAAAAATGATTGGCTCTTTATTTTCTATCGCACCATAAATTTTTTCAAAACCAATAAATTTTTTACTACTCGTTTTGTAGACAATTAATAAATATGAATATACAACAAAGGTTATAATTTTTTGTGCTAAAAAACTGTAAGCTAATTTGCGCAACAACAACCTAGAGAGCGATTTAACTTCCCACCACTCCATTCTCAATTTTAATTTTGATAAAAAACTTTTTATAAACATTTATGAAATTTTGTTGTTTGTAAATGTTTTATTGAGACCTTGAACTTCCATAAGAACATCTTTGGCAATTGGTGCCGCAGCCATCGAGCCACTTTTGCCATGCTCAACAACCACCGAGATGGCATATTTTGGATCGTGAACTGGCGCATAACCAATAAATATAGCGTGATTGGCATTATTTTCACTTTCGGCTTTTGTCATTTCTTTTTCTCGCTTAGAAATTACTTGCGAGGTGCCGGTTTTTCCAGCCATTTCAAATCCATGAGTTATAATTCTTTTTCCGTACGCCGTTCCACCCGGTTCGTTAACAACTTTTCTCATGCCTTCTTGAACTAATTTCAAAAAATTACGATCAACAATTGGCTCATTTTTTAACGCATCATATTGTTTAAAAATATTGCTATTTCGCACTAAATAGGGCTTAATTGGAACACCTCCATTAGCAATTCTAGATGCCACCACCGCAAGTTGCAAAGGCGTTGACAAGACATTACCTTGACCAATCGCAGTATTTAGCGTATCACCTTTCACCCACGGCTGATTAAAAACTTTTTGCTTCCATTCTTCGGAAGGAACCATTCCTGATTTAGCTCCATATAAACTAATATCAAATTTTTCTCCAAAACCAAATCTCTTCGCCATTTCCGTAAATTTTTCATGACCGATTTGATTGGCAAGAGTATAAAAATAAACATTGCAAGAATTCATTATGGCGCCTACTAAATCAAGCGATCCATGCCCTTTTTCTTGCCAACAATGGAAAGTTCTTCTGCCTAATTGATATGAGCCGTTACAAAAAACCCTATTCGAAGGATTGTAACCACTTTCTAGAGCCGCAATGGCAACCATCAATTTGAATGTTGATCCCGGCGGATAAAGCGCCGAAATGGGCTTGTTATTCAAAGGCTTTCTTGGATCTTCATTAAGTTGCTTCCAATAATCTTTAGAAATTCCTTCAACAAAATTATTGGTATCGAATGCCGGCGACGAAACATAACTAAGGATTTCACCGGTTTTAACATCCATGACCACGACCGAAGCAACATCGTTTTTTATTCTTTCGGTGACAAATTTTTGCAATCCAAAATCTATGGTTAAATTGATTCTCGAACCTTCAATTGGCTGTTTAACCGACAGCGTTCGAAGCGGAACTTCATGAACATTAACTTCGACATATTTAACGCCATATTTTCCTCGAAGGGCAGCGTCAAAAGTTTTTTCAATTCCCGATTTGCCAATTCGAAAATCTGGATGCATAAACAAATTTTGCTCAGTTTCTTCAATTTCTTTTTCAGCTGGCAAAGAAACATAGCCCAAGAAATGCGCGGTTTCGTAAGGATATGGATATTTTCTAATGATACCGCTTTCTATCGAAACTCCCGGCAATTTATGAAAATTTGTTTCAATTCTTGCTAAATCGTCCCAGCCAAGATTGTCGATTAACGAAATAATATTTTTTCTTTTAGCATTTTTTATTTTGGCATAAAAAATATTTTTATCTTCTTCGCTACTTCCAAGAATTTTTGCGATTTTTTCAATCGCATCGGCAACATTTCTTTTTTTATCAAGATAAATTAAAAGGCGAAAATTGCTTTCATTTCTAGTAAGCGGAAGGCCATATCTATCAAAAATAATTCCTCTGCCCGACGGATTAATAACTGGCTTGATTCGATTGCTATCGGATTGATTTTTATATTCATCATGCTTCCAAATTTGTAAATATCCAAGACGCAACACCAACATGCTTGCAAGCCCAGACTGAGCCATTCCAAGTATCATGGCTCTTCGATTAAATATTTTATTTTTTCTAATATCTCGGAGCATTTTATTCTCCTAATAATTTTTTGCTTAGATAATCAAAAAACACATGCATCAAAACATAAAAAGATGCCGTCAAAAACAATTGGATAAACAGCGATCCGAAATAGCTTGGCTTGCCATTTATGATAACAAATATAATCCATTTTACTAATAAAAATAAAAAGCAAAAAGCTGTAAATTGTTGCCAAATTTGCATAAAATTTTCTCGGGCGAGAATACGATTATTAAACAATAAAAATAATTTAATTAAAATTATGTAACATAAAGAGGTAAGCCCTAAAAGGTTGCCGTTCAAGGCGTCATTCCATATTCCAAGAATAAAAACAAACCACAAACCAAATCTATCTTTGAAAATTGTGAAATAGAAAATTATCATCAAATCAAAAAGGGGCATTATTTTTGCGAAGCCAGCAATTTTGATATTGGAGAGGTTAAGAATGGTCAAAAAAATCGCAAAAAGATAAAGTAGAATAATTTTTGTGAAAGATTTTTGTTCAAGCATGATACTAAAAAAACAGCATTTATTTGCGATTATATCTTTATCAAATTTTATTCAAAATTACTTGTAAAAAATCAACTGCTTTTTTTTAATATTTTTAAGAAGAAAATTTACAAAGCTTAGAGGGACAAGGCTAAATTGCCCTATATTTTTTTGTAAATTTTTTTCAAAATATATTTTATATTGACGATTTTAAAACTAAAATTTGGTATAAATTTGATATTTTATTTATGAATCAAAGGATAGAAATGTTATTTTATAATTCTAGTCAAATAATTTACTAAAATTTCTTCTTTTTCTTTTTTTCCAATTACCTTCATGATAAGCGCTTGAAGCCAATAAAGGAATTACCGAAGTTGCTTCCGCATAAACCATTTGTTCAAATGCGGTATCGACCTTACCCCAAGAACAAGCCTCTTTCAAAGTTGAAGAAGAGCAAGCTCCGTCTCTTTGATCGGCAACGGTAATTTGAATGGCATATTTATGCATATCAACTTCTTTTCCCAAAATTTCGGCGCAAACTACTGTATCTTGGACGAAATTTTTTGGCACACCGCCACCAATCATTAATAATCCTGTGGTGCCGGCTTCAATTTTAATTTCGGTAAGTTCACGAAAATCACGAATTGAATCGATGGTAAGATGTGATTTTGGATTTTTAACTTGATGCAAAACCAAACCAAATCCCGCTGAAGAATCAGTAAAAGCTGGGCAGAAAATTGGCACATTATTTTCATAAGCCAATTGAATTAGCGATTCTTTTTTCTTAGCATTTTTTTGCAAATATTTGCCCATTTCGGCGATAAATTCGCGCGAAGAATAAGGCTTAGCTTTCAAAGAATTAGCGATTTCAAAAATTGCATTATCGCATTTTTGTAAATCTTGTTCATCGATATAAGTGTCGTAAATTCTATCGATATAATTATCGCGTAAAAATTTATCATCGATGAATGGCGTACCTTGATAATGCTTGAATCCCAAGGCTTCAAAAAAATCCATATCAACAATCGAAGCGCCCGTTGCGACAATTGCATCGACCATGTTGTATTTAATCATGTCGGCATAAAGTTTCATGCATCCGCCCGCTGAAGTTGAGCCAGCCAAAGTCAAAATTGTTGAACAAGATTTATCCGCCAACATCATGTTAAAAATTTCGGTGGCACGCGCTAAATCTCTCGAAGTAAAAGACATGTCATCCATTTGTTTGATGATGGGACGCGCATCAAACGAAGTGATATCGATATGCTTAATTTGCCTTTTTAATAAATCTTTTTTAGTAACTTTTTTGGCTGTCATGATCGTTAAAATTAGAATTTAAATTTATTGGATAACTCTTGAGAAGAGCTTAAATACATTGACTCTAAAGGCTCGTCCTTAACTTCGATTTGAATATTTTTATTAAAACCATTGAACTCGGTACGAATGCTTCTTGAATAAGCTCCGAGCTGTCCAATTTCAATATAATCACCTTCGCCAATATTTTCTGGCAAATAAAATGGACCCTTCATCGTATCAAGAGAATCGCAGGTCGGACCGTAAAATCCGAAAGCATCTTTTTGCGAAGAAAGCGCTGATTTTTTTGAAACTCGAATGGCTTTTGTATGATAAATAAAACCTGGATAACCCGCGTCAAACAAGCCTCCATAGGTTCCATCATTGATATAAAGCATGTTATTTTTACGACCTTCAACTCTAACCACCAAAGAACCGGCTTCGGCAACCAAAGCTCTTCCCGGCTCGCACCAAATTTTACAATCTTTTTTTAGATTTAATTGATTAACTGAATCGAAAATTTCATCAAAATAACTTTGTAAATTTGGCGGAGTCATGCCCGGATAAATTGACGGAAAACCACCGCCAACATCGAGAACATCGAGATTAACTTTAGCGCTTTCGATTACTTCTTTGGTAATCATTATAGCGTTTCTATATTCAACCGGATCCATACATTGAGAACCAACATGGAAGCAGATTCCGAGTCTTTTTGCGGAAGCGCGAACTTTTCTTAATAAGCCCACAGATTCAGAAGGTAAAATTCCAAATTTTCCAGATAAATCGATTGCTGAATGCGAATTTGGAATTGACAAGCGCACATGCAATCCAAGCTCTCGCGAGTTGTCGGTTGCATCTAAAATTTTATGCAATTCGTCAAAAGAATCTAATGAAAAATCTCTAATTCCAAAATTAAAATATGCCTCTTTAATTGATTCGCGAGATTTAATTGGATGCATGAAATACATTTTAACTTTATCGCCAAAAAGCTCGTTTATTAGCTTAACTTCAACGATCGAAGCCACATCAAAATTTTTAATTCCCGACTCAAATAGTCGCGCTAAAACTTGACGATCCGGATTGCTTTTTACAGAATATAAAATTTCCGTTGGATTTTTTGCCGTTTCAAATTTTTGCATAAAAAAATCAACCGCTTTTTTTATAACTGACGGACGAATGCAATAAACTGGGGTCGATGGCAATGAGTTTTTAACGAAATCATTAACTGTGCCTAAACTAGAACCACAAGCCTCTTGGCGATTTGATTCACTGGATTTTTTTGCGGAATTCTTCTTTATCTTTGGAGATTTTTTATCCGCGGAATGCAAGTAGTGAATTTTTGAATTTGAAGAGGATCTTCGGTCGTATTCTTGTTCTGGTTCCATTTCTTTTTAAGGGTAAGAGTAATTAATAAAAAAACAAAAATTTAAACAATTTTTGAAAAGAATGTTATATAAAAAAATATAAAAAGAGTGGCGCAAATTAGAAAATTTATTTTAAATGTAAACAAAAAAATTAAATTTTACGAAAATAATTAGTTTTTTATTTTTAAAATATCAAAAACGAGACAATAAAAATAAGCTAATTTGGTGCCCTCGGCATGACTCGAACATGCGCTCGGGGTTTAGGAAACCCCTGCTCTATCCCCTGAGCTACGAGGGCAAATTCTAAAAACTTAAAAGGCGATTCACTTTTTTTGAATTTAAGTTTATAAAAAATATTTTTTTCATTAACTCGAATTCTAATTTAAGCGAATATATCTTTTAATTTCATCCACTGAAAATTCTTGAAGATTACCCTTTAAACGCAAAACTATTTTTCCTTTTGGATTTACCAACCAAGTTTCGGGAACTGCCTCAATATTGATAATTTTACTAAAAACCGCTTTGTTGTCGGCGCCTAATCTTGAAAACGGATTGCCGTTTTGTTGCAAATATTTTATGGTATTTTTATCAATGTCGCGCCAAGCAATTCCATATAAATCAGCGACGGCTTCGGCTTGCATTCTCACAAGGATATCATGCTCCATTCTGCATGTTGCGCACCAAGAAGCAAAAACATTTATGATGGTATATTTTCCTATCAAATCTTTTTTGCTAAAAGTTTTGCCGGCTTCAAATAAGTCGGGAATTGAAAAATCTGGCAAATCGATTTCGACCTCTGTAAAATTAATTTGCGAACCACCATCTTCTTTTTGAAGATCGACGGAATCTTCATTCGATGATGAAGAAATTTCTGGAGAATTTGTTGCATTATCACTTTGTTTATTGCTAAGATTGCGAGTTGCAATTGCAATTAAAAAAATCACAACAAATAAAATTGCCAATGGAATAAATTTATTCATAAATTATTTTATAAAATGATCAAAGATTTTTCTTTCAATTTAAAAGCTCAGGATAATAAAGCAAGAAGGGGCGAAATAAAAACAGCAAAAGGCACAATTCAAACGCCCGTCTTTATGCCCGTTGGAACCGCAGGAACTGTTAAAGCCTTAAAAGCCAGCGATGTTGCCAAAAGTGGTGCGGAAATTATTTTGGGGAATGTTTATCATTTGATGCTTCGCCCGACTTCCGAGCTAATTGAAAAAATGGGCGGACTTCACAAATTTATGAATTGGAATAAGTCAATTCTAACCGATTCCGGCGGTTTTCAAGTGATGTCACTTTCGCAAATTCGTAAAATTTCCGATGAAGGCGTTGAATTTTCTTCGCACATCGATGGCTCAAAACATTTTTTAACGCCCGAAAAATCAATCGAAATTCAACACCAACTTGGAAGCGACATAACCATGATTTTTGATGAATGCGTCGAATATCCCGCAACTTACGACAAAGCCAAAAAAGCTATGGAACGATCTTTGGCTTGGGCAAAACGCTCTAAAGATGCTTTCAAAAAACGCGATGGTTTCGGAATTTTTGGCATAGTTCAAGGTTCAACTTTTAAAGATTTACGAGAAATTTCTGCGCAAAAACTAATCGAAATAGATTTTAATGGCTATGCGATTGGTGGCTTGGCAGTAGGCGAGGGACAAAAAGAAATGTTTGAAGTTTTAGATTATTGCGTGGATTTTCTTCCGCAAAATAAACCTCGCTATTTAATGGGCGTCGGCAAACCTGGCGACATTGTTGGCGCGGTTGCGCGCGGAATCGACATGTTCGATTGTGTAATTCCAACGCGCTCTGGTCGCACTGGACAAGCTTTTGTGCGCGATGGCGTAATTAATATTCGCAATGCCAAATATCGCATTGATGACAAACCCCTCGATGAAAAATGCGCGTGCTACGCTTGTGAAAATCATTCCCGCGCATATCTTCATCACCTCGTCAAATCAAATGAAATACTTGGCGCAATGCTTCTTACCGAACATAATATTTTTTATTATCAAGATTTGATGCGCGACATTCGACTCGAAATTGAAAATAAAAATTTTGAGAATTTTTATAATAATTTTTTTGCAAAAAATCTTCAAAATGACAAAGAAGAATAATATTGTTTGCTTTTCAATTTAGTTATGTCATTTATTTAATCACCTAAATTTAAACTTAATCTCAAAATAAAAATTATATGAAAAAATTAATTATTTTATCTGCAATTTTTTCTTTGTTTACAACAAAACTATTTGCTCAAGAGCCTTCTGCAAGCGCTCCCAACGATACTACGCCATCAACTCAAGAAACAAGCAAATCTTCAAAATCTAAAAAAGAAAAAAGAGAGGAACGCTACGAAAATGCCTCTCCTGAACAAAAAGAAAAAATGGACAAAAGACGCGAAGAAAATAAAAATCTTTCAAAAGAAGAAAAAAAGGAAAAACGCGAAGAAAATAGAAGCGACAATGAAGGCAAAAAAGATTCATCGGACAATGAAGATGAATACAAAAAACCGCCATATGGAAGAGGAGAGAGCAGAGGAATGGGTGGCAATGGTCGCTACCAAAACGCTTCGCCGGAGCAAAGAGAAACAATGGATAAGCATCGCGAAATGATGAAAAATTTACCATCTGAAAAAAAGGAATTAGTCAAAAAAGAAATGGAAAGACATCGCGCAGAAATGAAAAAAATTACTGGCTTTGATTTGCCGTCTCCGGGAAATCCAAACGGACCAAACGACAAACCCGAATAAATAAATATCAATTAAAAATTTTATAAAAATGAAAAAAATCGTTATTTTTCTAGCTTTTTTTTTAAGCGCCGAATGTTTAGCACAAAATCCAAAACCAAACAATCCGGCAATCAAGCCCGTTGCCAATAACGGCGTTGCGACCCCTCAAAATCGCAATGGCGCACCCAATCTTCCACAAATGACTCCGGCAGAAAAAGCTCAATTAGAAAAAAATCTTGCGGATCAAAAGGACTTACAAAACTCTCTTAAAAATTTAACGCCCGCTCAAAATCAAAAATTCCAAAAAATTAACCAAGAATTTGGTTTTAAAATGATGGAATATACTAAAAATTTAGATGAAGAAATTGTAAAAATATCAAAACTACGAAACTTGATTGCAATCAATACTTATATTTCAAAAGGAACTTTGGGTTTTGATTCAGGAAGGGCGCTTCCAAAAGAACAACAAGCTTTTTATCAAAAACAAATTAGCTCTTATCAAAAACTTTCTCCTCAACAAAAAACACTTGTAAAAAAGGAATTGATAAAATTTCGTAAAAATATCAATGTTCTAGAAAAAAAGCGTCGCCAAGATTTTAAAGCTTTGTTAAAAAAAGATTTTCCCGCTTTTAAAGAAAGAGAAACCGACAAAGAAATAGAAGTCGATAATAAATTTTAATTTACTTTTTGGTTGCTGATTTAACTTTATCGGTAACATTATTCACCACTTTTGAAACCTCCGGAACATTCTTCATCACCATCTCTTTGCCTTTTTTTAAATAAGGAAGCGCAATTATAATCACAATAATAAAAACTATAATTCTGAGTAAAAACATAATTTGCGAATTGACATTTAATATACTTTAAGAAAAATTTATTATAGAAAATTCTAATTACAAATTAATTCTTCATGAACATTATCAAATCGATCAAATCATTGCAAATTATTGACTCTCGCGGATTTCCAACAATCGAAGCAACGGTTGAATTTGAAAACGGCGCGCGCGGTTCTTGCGCAGTTCCATCCGGAGCCTCAACTGGCAAGCTTGAAGCTTGCGAACTTCGCGATGGCGATGCCAACAAATATCTCGGAAAATCAGTTTTAAAAGCCGTAGAAAATGTTAACACAATTATAGCTTCAAAGCTTGGTGGGCTTGACGCCACCAATCAACAAAAAATCGATGAAATTTTAATTGATCTTGATGGCACGGAAAATAAATCAAAACTTGGCGCCAACGCCATTTTAGCGGTTTCCTTGGCATGCGCAAAAGCTTGCGCCAATAATTCCAAAAAACCATTTTTTGAATATTTAGGAAATTCGCGCGGAAATTTAATGCCCGTTCCAATGATGAATATAATCAATGGTGGCAAGCATGCCGACAATAAAATTGATATTCAAGAATTTATGATTGCCCCAATCGGAGCAACAACCATTGAAGATGCAATTCGCGCTGGCGCAGAAATTTTTCACCACCTCAAAGCCACTCTTAAAAAACAAGGCTTCAACACCAATGTCGGCGACGAAGGTGGCTTTGCTCCGAATTTGGATTCGGCGCGTCAGGCTCTTGATTTTATTTCTCAAGCAACGACTCAAGCTGGATACAAATTAGGTTCCGACATCATGCTCGCTTTGGATTGTGCTTCTTCGGAATTTTATGAAAATGGCATTTATAATTTAGCCGGCGAAAGCAAGAAGCTCAACAACTCTCAAATAATTGAATATTACGCCGACTTGGTTAATTCTTATCCAATTTTTTCCATCGAAGACCCTCTCGCCGAAGATGATTTTGCCGGCTGGCAAGAAATCACCAAAGTTTTGGGAAATAAAATTCAAATCGTTGGCGATGATTTATTCGTAACTAATCCGCGAATTTTAGAAAATGGCATTAAAGAAAAAATGGCCAATGCGGTTTTAGTTAAAGTCAATCAAATTGGCACTTTAAGCGAAACTTTGCAAACCATTAATATCGCCAAAAATGCCGGATACAACAATATAATTTCACATCGCTCGGGCGAAACTGAAGATGCCACAATTTCTCATATTGCGGTCGCCACCAATGCTGGGCAAATTAAAACCGGCTCGCTTTGTCGCTCCGATCGCACGGCTAAATATAACGAACTTTTGCGAATTTCTAATTATCTCGGAAGCCAAGCCAGATATGCCGGCAAATCAATTTTAAAAAAATAATATGAGTCGCATTTCTTATTTAAATGGTGAATTTTTGCCTCACGAAAATTGCTTTGTTCATATCGAAGATCGCGGTTTTCAATTTGCCGATGGCGCCTACGAAGTTACGCTTTTCGAAAATGGTCATTTAATCGATGGCGACCTCCATCTTCAGCGCCTTATGCGAAGCCTTAAAGAACTAAATATCGAACATAATTTTAATATCGAAGAATTAAAAAAAATTCAAACTGAACTATTTTCAAAAAATAATTTTACAACTTCGGCAACTTGTTATTTACAAATTACTCGAGGCGCCACCAATCGTATTCCTTGGTGTCCGAAAGGTTTAAAAAATACCATTTGCGCAACCGCTTCTCCTAGAAAAATTGTTACCTTAGAAGAATTTGAAAAAGGCTACAGCGCCATGACTCACGACGATATTCGTTGGAAAAGATGCGATATCAAAACTGTCAATCTTTTAGCTTCAACTTTGGTCAATCAAAAAGCCAAAGATGGGGGTTTTGATGATGCGATTTTTGTGCGCGACAACATTGTTACCGAAGCAACTTACGCCAATGTTTTTATAGTTGACGATAAAAAGAATTTAATTACTCACCCCGCTAACAATCATATTTTATGCGGTATCACGCGCAATCGCTTAATTAAAATTGCTCAAGAAAATAATATTAGCGTTATCGAAAAAACTTTTGGAATCGATGAAATGATGAACGCTTGCGAGGTTCTCTTGACAAGCTCGAGCTTGATAATTCGCCCCGTTTTTAAAATCAATGGTCAAGAAATTTTTGGAAAAAAATCCGCGTCGAATCCTTCGGTTGCAAAGATTTTAAGCGACGCTTACGAAAAATTTATCGCGTCATCCAAATAATTATTATAAAAAATAAATATTTTGAATTGCGGAATTACGCCACCCGAAGCGCTTCGACATTAAGGTTGTTTTGGTTATTTAAAATTGATGCTAGATTTTGCAAAGTTCGCGACTTTTTTCTTCGATGCAAGAAATAAGTTTTTTATTAAATTTCTCTTTGCTTAAGCCCTTCTCAATCGCCGGTAAAAACTCAATAATAACCGTTCCGCGATTTTTTAAAATTTGACCTTTTGGCCAAAAAAGCCCCGAATTTAAAGCCACGGGAACAATTTTGACATCGCAAGAATTGTAAAGCGCAGTTATGCCCGCTTGATAAGGATATTTTTCAATGGAGCCTTCGACCGGAACCCTTGTGCCTTGAGGAAAAATCACTATTGATTGCTTTTTGTCTAAATAATTTTTGGTTTGATTTATTACCGATTTCAAAGATTTAACTCCGCCTTTGCGATCAACCTTAATGCCACTCATAACTTTTAAGAACCAACCATAAAAAGGAATGACCTCAAGCTCTTTTTTATAAGCGTAGACGGGGCGATTAATAATTAAATGCATAATCACCGTCTCCCACATTGATTGATGTTTACACGCATAAATGCAGGGGGTTTTTGAAATATTTTCTTTGCCGATAATTTTATAATCGATTCCACATAATTTTTTTAGCATCCAAAAAAGCACTATGGACCATATTTTAGCACCTTTATCCGCAATTTTTTCACTACGAAAAATAAATGCCGGAAGAAGAAATATGATTGGGATTATTATTCCCCACGAATTTACAAAAATTGAAAAGATTGCCGAGCGAAAGAATTGCATTTGGAGAAGAATTTTGTTTATAGCGACTTTGCGCTGAAATAAAATAAATTATTTTCAATTTGGGATAAGATTAGTGGTGCCGGATGTCGGGATTGAACTGACGACCTACTGTTTACAAGACAGTTGCTCTACCGCTGAGCTAATCCGGCGCAAATTTAATGGTGTTTTTAATTTTATTCGGTCTTCAAAAAACTGCAAGTTTTTTTATAAAAATTAAATCGAGCCTTATCGATTGACAAGACTCGATTTAAAAAAATATGAAAAACTATTTTTTAACTGGAGCTGGAGCTTGAACAGCAACTGGAGCTTGAACGGCAACTGGAGCTTGAACAGCAACTGGAGCAGCGTTTTCAGCGGCTTTTTTAGCTTTTTTAGCTTTTTTAGCTTTTTTTTCTGTTTTAACAGCGTCAACAGCTGGAGCAACAGTTTCAGTAGAAACGGCAACTGGAGCAGTTTTAACAGCTGGAGTTTGGGCATTAGCAGAAGAAGCAAATAATGCAACAACCGCAAGGATTAGTGAAAATTTTTTCATGTTTTTTAACAAAATGATTTTTATTAATGCTGATTTTCGATCAGTTTTCTTTTTTAAAATAATAGACGCTCTTTAGAAAATTGAAAAACAATTTCGATAAAGAATTTTTTATATAAAAAGAACTAAATGAAAAATAAAATTTTAAAATTGTTTGTCAACAAGGTTTATTGTTAAATAAAATAATATCTAACACCATAACGTAGGAGGATGTGTGGAAAAGAAAGTAAAAAAAGTCGAGACGGCAATAGAAAAGAAACCAATGGAACC
>CAIOKL010000035.1 GCA_903858915.1 uncultured Alphaproteobacteria bacterium
GTTGAGGAGCAAGTGGTTGGCAAGGGTGTTTAATGATTCAATATTCAAGGCTAAAACAGTGAACATGCCAGTTTTTTGGATTGATGTAAATAAATTCCACCATTAACAACGCCGTTAAAAGTAGTGGTGATGGCAATTTGCGAAGCGATGGAATATTCCTTACAAACATCGTTAATGGTTCTAAAATTTTCATCGTTAAAAACATCTCGAACCAACGCAATCGAAGATTTTTTATTTTTCGTTCCAAATTTTGTATAAAAATCATTTTGAAAATTGATATATTTCTGAAGATCTTGAATATTTGTTTCCGAATATTTTTCTTCTATCATTTTCTTGGAATAACTAGTGCAATACTCGACAACAAAGCTGGTGTCGCCATTTTTAAAATCATGAATTAAGCATCTATCGCATTTTAAATGCTCGCATAAAATTTTGGCGATAGTACGCGCCAAATTATCAATGCGGACATCCGAAATAATTAAATTAGCAATTTCTCGCAAAGTTCTTTCGTTACGCAGAGTTCTTTCTAGACTTCTCAATAAAATAATATTTGAGCGCGTTTTTAATTTATTGGAGTCATCTTTTTTAATATTTTCAATTTTTATAAAACTAAAAATCGCATAATTGCGCACGACTTTATCATTTTGAACTAAGTGCGGGGAATAGTTGATATGTAGCTTAAAATCACCATATTTGATATTTTCAACCGAAGTTGTCAAAACAACCGAACATTGTTGTTGATCGCGAACCGATTTAATTAGGCGCGCATATTCCGCTTGGTCTTCCGAATAATTATCTAAATCAACATCGGAAAATAAAAAATCATAATTATGTCCAATGACACCGGTTTCATCAATATCAAACATCAAATAAAATAAATTATTAGCGTAAACTATTGATAAAAAATTAGGAATTTTTTTATTGTCGCGACAAATTATTGAGGCCTCTAAACGCCCATCTATCAAGTCATGCAACTCTTTTGAATCGTCGTAATCTTCTTCAAAAGATTCTTCGATTTCCTGAGTAAAAGGTTGCTGATTCATCGATAAAAAGAAATTTAATTAGATTTAAAATTCACCAAATAAACTAAAAAAAATTTAACAAATTTGATTAATAAAATTTGCATCAATTACAAATAAAACTCAACAAAAAAGTTATTTTTTAGTTTTTTTGGCGAAAGATTTTTTGCCGAATGTTCTTTTATTGGAAGATTTTGGATTCAAGGCTTTTTTCTCGATAGCTTGCGCGATTAAATCAACCGCCCTATTGAGACCAATTTCCAAAATATCATCTTCTTTTTTAACCGAAGTAAATTGTTTATTGTGCAGTAAATAAGGTCCGAAAGGTCCGATATTGGCGACAATTTTTTCACCAGTTTCGGGATGAAGACCAATTTCACGAGGCAATGTCAATAAACTAAGCGCAATTTTTATATCAATTGTCGCTGGATCGATATTTTTAGGAATCGAAATTCTTTTTGGTTTTTTAACTGCTTTTTTAGCGGTTTTTGTGCTAGTTTTAGTAGTTTTTTTGGTAGTTTTTTTAGGTTTCTTTTCAACTTCTTCTTTGTCGGCTCTTTTATCTTCAATTTCGCTTCCCTCTAGCTCTAAATATGGACCGTAAGGACCGATTTTAACTAGAATTTGGAAACCAGTTTTTGGATCTTTACCCAAATTTCTTGGCTCAAATTGCGGTTTCAATTCACCATTTTCACCAACGGCGGATTCTTCGCCAAAAATTTGCATGGTGTGTTTGCATTCTGGATAACTTGAACAACCAATGAAGGAGCCAAATTTACCAAGCCTCAAACCCAGTTGACCATTTTTACAAGTTGGACAAGTATTTTTTAATTTTCCCTCTTCATCACGACCAAAAATATGTTCGCCAAATTTTTGATTTAAAACTTCTAAAACTTCGGGGAATGGCTTTTCCATTACTTCGCCAATGTTTCCATTAAAATCTTTCCAGAATTTTTTTAAGAAAATTTTCCAATCCATTTCGCCGTTTGAAATAATATCGAGCTCATCTTCTAGGCTTGCGGTATATCCAAACTCAACATATTTGGCAAAAAATTCTTTTAAAAAAGTAACCACAATTCTTCCGCGCTCTTCGGGAAAAAATCGTTTTTTATCAAGTTTAACATAACCACGATCTTGCAAAACGGAGATTATTGTGGCGTAAGTTGATGGGCGACCGATTCCCAATTCTTCCATTTTTTTAACCAAACTGGCTTCCGAATAACGCGGTGGCGGTTCGGTAAAATGTTGCAACGGATTAACATCGATTAAATTTAACGGCTCTTTTTCATTTAACTCTGGCAAATGTACTTTTGTTTCGTCTTCGCCTTCGGAATTATCGTCTAAATCTTCGCGATAAACTTTGTAAAATCCATCAAATTTTATAGTTGAACCAACGGCTTTGGCTTTTGCGTAAGTAGGTTCGGTGATAATTTCAACAACAACTTGATCAAAAATCGCATCACTCATTTGTGAAGCGACCATTCTTTTCCAAATCAAGCTATAAAGAGCGAATTGATCATTATCCAAAGAGTGTCTAATTTTTTCCGGCTCAAGCGAAAAATCGGCGGGACGAATTGCTTCGTGAGCCTCTTGCGCATTCTTAACTTTACTTTTGAAAATATTCGGATTTTCTGGTAAATATTTATCGCCATATAAATTTTTAATGGCATTTCTAACCGCGACAATTGCTTCGGGCGCCACATCGATTGAATCCGTTCTCATATATGTAATTAAACCTTGAGAATTACCATTTATTTCGATGCCTTCATAAAGTTTTTGAGCAATCATCATGGTTTTGCTAACTGAAAATCCAAGTTTTCTTGCCGATTCTTGTTGAAGCGAAGAGGTTGTAAACGGCGCATATGAGCGTCTTTTGGCTTGTTTTTTGATAATCGATGAAACTCGATATTTTTTTTGATCGAGATTTTGCGTTATTTCGTTAGCGTATTTTTCATTAGTTATTGAAAATTTTTCAAGTTTTTTACCTTCAATTTCAAAAACTGTCGCCTGAAATTTTTGATTACCTTGATTTTCAAAATTTATTTTTATGTCCCAATATTCTTCGGTTTTGAATTGTTCAATTTCTTCTTCGCGATCGCAAATTAATCGCAACGCAACCGACTGAACCCTTCCCGCTGAACGACTGCCGGGAAGTTTACGCCACAAAACTGGTGACAAAGTAAAGCCCACTAAATAATCCAAAGCTCGTCTGGCTTGTTGCGCATCAACCAAATTCATGTCAATTTCTCGCGGTTTTTTTATCGCTTCTAAAACTGAATTTTTAGTGATGGCATTAAAAACAACTCTCTCAACTTTAGTTGTAGATTTTATGGCTTTTTTGATTTTTAAAACTTCGAGAATATGCCACGCGATTGATTCGCCTTCGCGATCCGGATCGGGCGCTAGAATGATTTTTTGACAATCTTTAGCTTTATCAACTATGTCTTTGACATGCTTAGTTGATTTTGCAGAAATTTGATAATTCATTACGAAGTCTTTATCTGGCTCAACCGAGCCATCTTTACTTGGTAAATCACGAATATGTCCAAAAGACGCCAAGACATGATAGTCTTTGCCTAAATATTTGCCAATGGTTTTGGCTTTAGCTGGCGACTCAACAATTAGAAGGTTTTTCATTTAAAAAAATTAAACATTGCGTCTTGAAATTCGACCTTTAGTGAGGTCATAAGTAGTCATTTCGACTTCCACTTTATCACCTTTTAAAATACGAATTTTATTTTTACGAATTTTGCCCGAAGCGTGTGCAATTATCACATGGCCATTTTCCAATTCAACTTTAAAAATTGTATTTGGTAACACTTCCATCACCACTCCATTCATTGTTAACAAATCTTCTTTAGGCATGATATTATTAAAAAAATAATTAGTTTTTGATTAAAATTTTGGATTTTATAAAAAATTCTTTTTTAGTCTTAACATTAAAAATATTGAATTGCAAGTTTTTAAATATTTATTAACTCGCAATTGCATTTCTAACCCCCAGCAAATGACAAATCGCTAAAGTTAAATCACTACGATTTAAAGTATAAAAATGGAAATCATCAACGCCCCAATTATGCAAAATTCTACACAATTCTGTCGCCACAATTCCCGCCACCAAATGGCGTGTTTCTTGGTTTTCGTCCAAACCTTCGAAAACATTTTCCATCCATTTTGGAATTTTCGCACCGCACATTTTTGCAAAATGCTTTGCTTGCTTAACATTGGTAACGGGGAGGATTCCCGGCACAATCGGTACATAAATTTTATTTTTATGACATAAATCTACGAAACGAAAAAAAACATCGGAATCGAAAAAAAATTGGGTAATAATTCGATTAGCTCCGGCGTCAACTTTGCGCTTCAAATTATCAATATCTTGTTGCATTGATTGCGCCTCGGGATGCATTTCCGGATAACCCGCCACCGAAATTTCAAAATCAATATTTTCTTGCGATAATTTCTTGATTCCCTCAACTAATTCATTGGCATATTTATAGCCGTTTGGATGAAGTTGATAATTCGAGCTAGATGCTGGCATATCGCCTCTCAAAGCCACAATATGCCTAACGCCAATTTGCCAATAATTGCGTAAAATTTTTTCAATTTCTTCTTTAGATGCGCCAACGCAAGTAAGGTGTGAAGCGGGTTTTAAATCAGTTTCGTTAATTATTTTTTCGATCGTTTGATGCGTTCTTTCACGAGTTGAGCCACCCGCGCCGTAAGTTACCGAAACAAAATTTGGTTTTAAATATTTTAAACGAGAAATCGCTTCCCATAATTTTGCTTCCATCTCATCATTTTTCGGAGGGAAAAATTCGAAAGAAATATTCAATTCTCGCTGATTGAGAACTACTTCCTCGAGATTGTTGGCGAATGATTTCATAAATTTTTATAAAAATTATTTAACTTTTATAAAATAATTTACATTTTTTTTGATTAGTCAATTGACATTTACCAAATTACAAAATAAAATTCACAACTCGTTTTTAAAAATGGGTCTGTAGCTCAGTTGGTTAGAGTGCGCGCCTGATAAGTGCGAGGTCGGTGGTTCAAGTCCACCCAGACCCACCATTTTTAAAAAAGTTTTAAAATAAAATTGATATTAAATTTTTTTAGATAAAATTTTAATTACCAAATTGTTCGCGGATTATGCGCTCTTCCAGCGAGTGATTTGAATCAAATAATATTTTAAATTCTGTTGACAAATCTTCCAAAATCTCAACTTCAACAACATCTCTAACTTCTCTTGAATCGGCTGTTGCGCTTACGGGACGCTCAATATAATCCAAAACTTTAAACTTAACTTTTGAATTCGACGGAAGCAACGCGCCATTCCATTTTCTTGGACGAAATGGGCTAATTGGCGTTAAAGCTAAAATTTTCGCTCCGAATGGAATTATAGGTCCACCGGCGGAGAGATTATAAGCCGTACTTCCGGCCGAAGTTGAAACCAAAATTCCATCAGCCATTAAAGAAGAAAGTCTTTCTTTGTCGTTAATTTCAATTTGAATTTTACTGGCTTGATTAGTTTGTCTCAAAAGCGCAACTTCATTGATTGCGCTGTGCGAATGCTTGATATTATTGATGTCGGTTGCAATCATTTTTAATGGATTTAATACGGAAATTTCAGATTTATTAATCGCATCGATTAAATCATTTTCGGAAAAAGAATTCATTAAAAACCCTACCGTTCCACAATTTATGCCATAAATCGGAGTTGCAAAATTTTTAATTTCGTGAAGAAGGTGAAGCATCAAACCGTCTCCACCAATCGCAATAATTAAATCAAAATCGTCAATATTTTGATGATTAAATGTTAAATCTTGAAAGCCATATTTTTTAATCAAAAAATCTTTTTTTTGATAGGCTAAATCATTATTTTTGGCGGCGATTATGCAAATATTTTTATACATTTTTGTTCCGATAAATTTCGTTAAGCGCAATTGCCGTAGCAACTGAAACATTAAGACTCTCGACCTCTTTATTGGTATCGATTCTAACCAATAAATCACAATTTTTTTTAACCAAATTACGAATTCCCGAGCCTTCAGAACCAACCACTAAAGCAATATTTTTATATTCTGCAATTTTTTTCTCATTTTCAACGCCCTCACCCGCTAATCCGATACACCAATAACCAATTTTTTTCAATTTTTCGATTAAATTATTAATATTCACCGCCACAAAAATTTCCGCAAAATCAATATTTCCCGCCGAAGCTTTAATTAGTGACGGCGTCTCTTTCGCAGAATTAAATTCACAAAAAACTATTTTCTTAAAATTAAAAGCTATTGCGCTACGAATTATCGCGCCAACATTTTGCGGATCAGTTATTTGATCAAGAATTAGAATATCGGGAAGCAGTGTTTTGTCTTCGATTAGATTTAACTCTTCGAGTAAATCAAATTGCGTCTTAAAATTAAGTTTTGAGGCTTTAACGGCGATTCCTTGATGGACAAAATCTTTGTTAAAAATGTTTTGGAAAAAAATACTGTCCACGACTTTGACAATTCTTTCGAGATTTTGTAGAGAATTTTTGGCAAGAAAATTTTTTAATTCTTCGAGATTATTTTTGTTAATAACAATTTCGGATATTTTTCTTTTTTGATTTTTTAAGGATAAGAAGCACGGATTTTTTCCGCCTATCCAAACAAAATCTTTCTCGTCATTATTTTGATGACGAGAAAGATTGTTTGGTTTAGAGTTTTTGTTGATTTGATTCAACTGGTTGTTGCTCTGGCTCTTTTGCACTCTCCTGTTCTGGAGTTGATTCTGGAGCTGGTTGTTGAACTGTTTCTTCATTTTTTTCTTGTTCTATATTTTTATTTTGTTCGACCGAATTTTCGACCGGTTTATTTTCTTCTAATGGCTTTTTATCGCTATTAATCGGGTCTCTTTTTAAAAGAATTTTAACTTTATTATCTTTTACAAATTTACCATTAATTTTTTCAACTTCATCAATTTTTAACAAATGACGAATATATTCTTTGGTAGATTCAAACTCAAGTGGTTTAGATTTTTTTAAATCAGCAAATTTCACTATAAACCAATCGCTTCCGGATTGGAATGGCTTAGAAATTTCATCTTTTTTAAGATTTTTTAAATTATCTAAAACTTCTTTTTGAATTGAAGCTTCTTGTTTATAATCAACTTCTCCGCCATTTCCCGAAGATTGCGCATCGATAGAATATTTTCTAGCGCCTTCGTTAAATTTTAAAGGTTTTTTTGGAGATTTTAATTCTTTATAAATATTTTCGGCTTGCAATTGTTCTTTCAAGACGATTTGAAAATATTTATATTCATTTTTATTTTCCGCTTCGGCATTCATTTCATTGAATTTTTCAACAATTTTTTGATCAGTCACAACATCTTTCAAAGAGCTGTTTATGTAAGCTTGGCGAATTGTTGAGGTTTTAAAATTCTCAATTGAATCTTTGATTTCGGCAGAATTATCAATCCCCAATCTTTTTGCTTCCGCAACAATTTTTCTATCAAGAAAAATTTCTCTAGCGAATAGCTCGAGAACTTGATCAGGCAACTTATCAAATGAAATTTGCGAATTGTTTTGATTATTTGCAAAAACTTCTTTGAGTTTTTTCTCAATTTCAGATTTATAAATATTTTCATCACCAATTTGAGCGACAACAATATCATTAATTTTTTTAGCTAAAAATTGCTTCGACACAGCGAAAGCAAAGCCTGCAAGCAATGTTATAATTACTAGAATTTTTATTGGGCTCTTTCTTTTTCTTGAATAAAGTTTCATATTCTTAAATTTGAGATTATATAATTTGGAAATACTCTATAGTTATTGCAAATTTTATTTAGTTTTTCATTTTCAGCAACTTCCCAGAACTTGATTCCCAGCTCTTTGGCTAGAATTCCTCCAGTTACTAAAACACTATCAATATTAAAATCACTTGCTCCTTTAATATCAGTTTCAATTCCGTCGCCAATGGCAACAATTTTATCTTTATTTGGCATCAGAAATTTTTCTAAAACCATTTGATAAACCTTGGGAAATGGCTTTCCATAATAATGAACTGTTCCGCCAATTTTTTGATATTCCAAAGCAAGTGCTCCAGCGCAAATCATTTCGATTCCGTTTTGTTTTACCACAATTAAATCGGGATTTACACAAAGCATCGGAAGTTTAAATTTGTTTGCTTGAATTGCAAGAGGTAATTTTTCAGATATTTTAGAATTTTCATTTTCAAAACCCGTAGTGAGCGCGAAGTGCGCCTTTGAAGGATCCTCAACTCTTTGATAGTCAAGCCCATTCAACAAATCTATATCTTTTTGTGGGCCGATATAGAAGTAATTTTTACCAAAATTTGTAAAATTATTTTGTTGGTTTTGATGTAAATCGAGATAAGTAGCTTCGCCAGAAGTTAAAATAAAGTCATATAAATTTGGAGTGACTCCAAAATGACTAAGAAGCTCAGCCACCTTGGAAGCCCTTCTTGGCGCGTTTGATAATAAACAAACTTTTTTGCCAATTTTATTTAAATATTCAAAAGTTTCGACGGCTTGAGGATAAGTATTCGAGCCGTCATGTATCACGCCCCAAACATCAAATATGAAATAATCATATTTTTCTATAATTTCGGTGGCGCCATTAATGTATTTCATTAAACTATTTAGTCATATTTTTTGCCATTTTAGCAAAAGACTTCATAGCGCTTTTTGAATATTTCATTTTAATCATGTCGCCAATTCTAACAACATCAGCTTTCTTTTTATCTTCAAGAATTATCCAACAATTTTTTGGATCAATTTTATCAGAAATAATGCCCGCGTCAATAACTCTTCTTTCAACTTCAGATTTACCGCTAATGGCGTTTTCAACTTCATATTGGCCAATTAATTCAAATTTATCTCCATGCTTAACGCCATCTTCAGATCCAAGATTAACTTTGAAAATTGATTTACCATCAAAAGTTCTTTTTTCTAAAATAAATCCGCGTTTTGCAAAGACATTTCTGATTGCAGATTCAGCCTCATCGACCGCATCGGCTCCAGCTTCGCGAACTAGACCATCATCTCTTTGAGTGCCACCCTCTTGAGTGCCACCAATTTGAATTCCACCCAAGCTAATACCGCCATCTTGTTGAACATTTTCAGTTCTAACTGACTTGCCATCAAGCTCGATAGTGTCGATAACGGTTAAAGAAGGAAGTTCGTAAACTTTAATATTTCCAACAACTTGCGAGCTATAAACAAATTTTGGAGGAATTGAAATAACATCGCCGGTTTTTGGATTTACAAAAGTACTTCCTGAAACATATTTATTGGCAAAGTTAGCATTAGATATTGAGCCAGAAACTGCGTAATCAGCTAATTTTGGACCTTTATAAGAACCA
>CAIOKL010000036.1 GCA_903858915.1 uncultured Alphaproteobacteria bacterium
CCCCTTGCGGGAGAGTCGCAGAGCCAACTTGTTGGAGATGCGGAGAGGGGTCGAAATA
This sequence comes from uncultured Alphaproteobacteria bacterium, assembly GCA_903858915.1. Taxonomy (GTDB): domain Bacteria; phylum Pseudomonadota; class Alphaproteobacteria; order Rickettsiales; family UBA1997; genus CAILUF01. The sequence goes on from CAIOKL010000036.1 coordinate 59, forward strand.
TTCTAGATAATCAATGGTTTCGAAACAAAGTAAAAATTATGAAAAATAAATTTTAAAAAAGACAATTTCTTAAAATCATTTCTAGCCCCCTCCCAAAATTTTCTTGCAGAAAATTTTACCCTCCCGCAAGGGGAGGGTGATGAGCCCGTAAGCTTGACGACTATTTTTACTAAATGTAGGTTTGTAAGCCCCACAAGTTGGGAGAGGGGATAACAGCGACGATTTTTTTCAAAAAATAAATTAAAAAAACTTTCCACAAAATTTTGTGTTGGAATAAAAAAATCTATCTAACTTCTCCTCCGATTTTTTATTTATTATAGAAAATTAATCCATCGAATCCCCTCTCCCCACTTGTGGGGAGAGGTGAGGGGATTGGATTTACAGCCCTTCATTTTATAAAACACTCGTCAAGCTTACGGAGTCATCACTCTCCCCTTGCGGGAGAGTCGCAGAGCCAACTTGTTGGCGATGCGGAGAGGGGGCGGAAAAACTTATATAATCAAGGCTCACGACCCAAAGTAAAAAATTTTATACAAAAGTTAATTTCTTGATTTTGTTTTTAAATAAAAATTATCCATTTAATTACTAATGCGAAATCTTCTTTTTAACATAAAGCCAAAAATTACATAAAGTGTTAACTGAATTATAGACTGAAAATATGAAAAAACTAACTCAAATGTAGCTTCCGTAATTGGTTTTTCTGGTTTATGAAATGGATCAAAGGTATATAACATTGATTTTGCAAAAGATTCTTTAAAACAGATTTTTATGAAGCTTAAATAATCAGTCATCGCGCAGTTTATGAGGCACTTTAAATAATCAACCATCACACAGTGAATGAGGCACTCGTAAATAACCGTTCCGCAAAAATATAAAATAGGAAATATAAGCAAAGGAAAAATTATAATTGATAATAATATTCCAGCAAAACTTGTTCCCCTTTCGCAAGCCATATCAAATAGTTTTGATAACCATCTCTCGATAAAGCCCTGACTAATTGTAAATGTATCATATTTCTCTTTTCTTGCTTTCTTGGAGAAAAATTTAAAAACAGATATAATTTTATAAATAAAGAATTTAGCCAAGTTTGTTATAAAGATTGTTTTTTTCTCTAAACATTTCTCCTCAAGTCTCCAAAATCTTGATTCTTCTCTATAAAGATTCTTTCGAGCCATTTCAAATCTTATGGAGCGAAAATAATTATAATAATGTTGCTTATAACAACTTTGAAAAAAATTAGCGTATTCAAAGCTTACATTCTTATTGAATTTAGTATTGTAAAAATTAGGTGCTTGATAAAAAGAGCATTGATTAAACGAAACATTGCAATCAAAAATACGATTTTCACAAATCATTTCGCCGCCAATATCTTCTCCATGTTTCGTTAACTTATTGTAAGTATTTTTGTCTCCAAATTGTGCACCAAATAAATTAATACCATTATGAGATTTTATTCTTTTTGTTTCATCGGTTGCATCATCATTACATGAAATATCAAAATTATGATGTACTAATATATTTTTAAAAGAAACCCAATAAGAAAAATAATATTCGGATATTTTTGGTGTTTGCTTTTTTAATACTCAGTTTTTTAGTTCAGGCACAACCTTGTTCAACA
>CAIOKL010000037.1 GCA_903858915.1 uncultured Alphaproteobacteria bacterium
AAATGCTATTTTTTAAATAAATATTTATGAAACCGGCGCCGGCAATTGCGATTTTTTCTACATTTTCGTTGGAAAAAGTGTCAATAATTAATTTGGCAAGTTGATTTGGATTAATTTGAAATTTTTTGCATAAAATCATCGCAATGTTGCAAGCTAAATCGCCATGAAGCCTTTCTTTTGAAGGCTCAACCGTAAAATTTTTTAAATCATTTTCATTGATTATAATATTTTTTTCTTGAGCAATTTTGTGAATTACTTGGGAAAATTCTTCGCGAAAAATTTGAAAAATATTTAACATTTTGCAATTAATAATTAGTTCTTTAGAATTTCAATTTATCAATAATAAATTTAAATTTGAATTAAATTTTATGGATATTAACTATAACAGCACCACTTACTTAATTAAAAGAATTTCCCGCGAATATATTTATCCGCATTGGAAAATTTTATCAATCTCGCTAGTTTTAATGCTAGTGATTGCTGGCACAACATCGTTTCACGCTTGGCTGATTAAGCCCGCACTCGATTCGGTTTTCGTTGAAAAAGATTATCAAGCTTTAATTTATATTCCAATTGTTGTTTTAATTGTTACTTTTGTCAAAGGGTTTGCCACTTATTTTCAACTTTTGACGATGAATTATTTGAATTTGCGGATTACCTCCGAAATGCGCGTACGCCTTTATCGACATTTCATCACTTCAGATATTTCTAAGCTTCACAGCAAATCTTCGGGCGATATGATTGCCACTATTATTGGCGAAATCGGCGCGGTTGTAAATCTTATAAGCATTAGTCTCAATGGTTTTGTTAAGCAACTTTTTACAATTATTGCTTTAGTTGTGGTGATGTTTAATCAAAGTTTGGAATTATCTTTAGTGGCGTTTGTGGGCTTTCCATTGGCGGTATATCCAATTTACAAATTGGGCAGAAAATTAAGAAATTTGTCATTTAAAAATCAAGAAATGGCGTCAAAATTTAATTCGCAAATGAGCGACACTTTGCAATATTCTAAGCTCGTCAAAGCTTATCATTGCGAAGAATTTGAAATAAAAAGAATGTCTTTGATCGTCGATTCAATTTATAAAATGGGCAAAAAACTTTCGCGCATTTCGTTAATTTCTTCGCCTTTCGTTGAAAGTTTGGCGGGCTTTGGCGTTGCTGCGGTGATTTGGTATGGCGGTCATCAAGTAATTTCTGGAACAACAACTCCGGGAGCATTTTTTTCATTCTTTGCGGCAATGATGATGGCTTATCGTCCACTTAAAGCGGTTTCGGGAATGAACTCAAGCGTTCAAATGGGCTTGGCGGCAGCCTCAAGACTTTATGCATTATTTGACGAAAAACCAAAAATTTTTGACAAACCAAATGCCGTTGATCTCAAGGAAGTCAAGGGTGAAATTGAATTCGAAAATGTTCAATTTTCTTACGATGAAAATAAAATCACTTTAGATAATGTTAATTTTAAAGTAAAAGCCGGACAATCGGTTGCGCTAGTTGGTCATTCGGGCGGTGGAAAATCAACAATTATGAGCATGATTTTGCGCTTTTACGACCCAAGTGGCGGAGCTGTTAAACTCGATGGACACAATATTTCCGATTTAACTTTAAAATCGTTGCGAGGCGCAATGTCGGTTGTTAATCAAGAAGTTATGCTTTTTGATGATACAATTTTAGAAAATATTCGTTATGGCAAAGTTGATGCTACGGAAGAGCAGATTCTCAGAGCTTCTAAAATGGCCGAAGCCGATGAATTTATTCAAGAATTGCCTGAAAAATATAATAGTAAAGTTGGACAAAATGGCATTCGTTTATCGGGTGGTCAACGCCAAAGGATTGCCATTGCGCGCGCTATTTTGTATGATGCGCCAGTTCTTCTTTTGGATGAAGCAACCTCGTCGCTCGATCCAATTTCTGAAAAATTAATCAAAGACGCGCTTAATTCTTTGATGAAAAATCGCACTTCAATTATTATCGCGCATCGCTTGTCAACGATTATTCACTGCGATAAAATTATTGTAATTTCTAATGGTAGAGTTGTCGAAGAAGGCTCGCACAAAGAATTGCTTGAAAAAAATGGGGCTTATTCAAATCTTTATTTAAAACAATTTGAAATAAATCAAGATGCTTAAAAATGAAGAAGGCAAAAATATTTTTGAAGGCTTTGAGGAGCGATCTTCAAATATAAAAAACACCAAACCAAAACCACATTTGAATGCCGACAAAAAATTACAAAAAGATTTAAAAAAGAAAAACTTATCCCAAGCGCTGAGAGCTAATTTGAACCGAAGAAAAAAATAAATATCATCCGCTTTTAATTGACGCAACTTAAATAAATTTGCCTCGCCTCTCGCGTTAAATTCTTATTGGCATTGAATATTAAAATGAGTTAATCGATACAAGACTTTTTTAATAAAAATGCTTTAATTCGGCATGATAAATTAGGCTTGATTTTTGGCTAAAAATCGCGTCATTTTTTGAGTAATTTAGAAAAATATTTTGTTTAATTTGGAATTTAATATTGGAAATCTAGGTGGGGTGGATTTTAAAATTAAGAAATTTTAGATAAAAAAATATGCATTAGATTTTTACAATTCTAATGCATATTTAGAAGAAAAAAGTATTTTTACTTTTTGCGTGGCTTCGAAGAAGGTTTGCCATTTTCAAGTCGTAATACATCAATTCTTTTTTTAAGATTTTCTAAGAATTTATCCATGCCTTCTTCGTTAATTGATGAATTAAATTCTGAGCGTTGTGTTTCGATTAAGCTAACGCCTTCAGCGATAAAATCAACTATAGCAAAAGCTCCTTCATTTTCTTTAACGCGAAAATCAAAAAATATTACCGTGTCGGAATTTTTTGGAGTAAATTCGCTTTTTACCAAATAAAAATTACTTTGTTTTTCAACTGAATTCACCGCAAATTTTTTGCCATCATAGCTGTTAAATTTTGGTCCGTAAGTGTTAATCATGAATTCGCGATACATTGACATAAATTGTTTTTTTTGTTCTTCGTTGGCGGTTTTATGATTTTTACCAAGAACAAATCGGGCAATCCACTTAGAGTCAGTTGATTTGTCGATGATGTTAATAATTTTTTGTTTCTTTTGAAATTCGCTTAAAGATTTATCTTTAGCGACATCAATAATTTGATCCCCGAGAATTTGTACAAATTTTTTAATCATTTCTTGTGGAGTATCATTTTGAGCTAGAGCGTCAAAGCTAAACAAGAAAAACAAAGTTAATAAAATTTTTTTCATATTATTATTAATTATCTATTTGAGCTAACCTTCTTTGTAAGTAGGCGCTTCTGATTGTTGCGTAAGGATCAAATGAATCTTTGCGAACGCCGTCAATAATGTCAAGAAGTTCTTCGCGATTATCAATAACTTTTATGCCGGTATTGGCGATGCGATATTTGCCGTCAACAAAATCAGAATTTCCTCCAATGTGAAGAGCATTAAAACCAGCTGGGTCTAAGGAGCGATCAAATATAAATCCACTTAAATCGCGGACATTAGAAGGTCCAAAAAATGGTAACATTAAAAAATTATCAGAGCTTGCGCCCCAATAGCCAAGGGTTTGCCCAAAATCTTCTCGGTCGTAATCGATGCCTTTTTTGCTGGCAACTTCAAAAAACCCGCCAAGTCCAAGAGTGCTGTTAATCAAGAAACTCGAAATGGTTGAGAGTCCGTTATCGACTTTGCCTTGAGCGAAAGAATTTAAAGCGGAAATTGGCAAAGTTAAATTATCGAGAAAATTTCGAATCGAAGTTCGCGCCGGTTTGGGGACTGATTTGCGATAAGTTCGGGCTATGTGTTCAATGAAATAGCGGTCAAGAGTGTCGTTAAATTTGTAAACTTTGCGATTGAAATTTTCAAAAGGATCGTGAATCGAACCTTTGTTAATTTCGCTTTCAAATTTAGAAAATTCTTTTTCGAAATCCGCATCATTTTCTTGAGCGATCGAGCTAGAACAAATTGGATTTGTTAATATAAAAAAACCAATAAAAAAACTCAAATTTAGGGGATTAATTTTTATAAGTTTAAGCATTAACTTTGCGATGAATTGGTGTTGTCTTTTATTTTTTCTAAAAGTTCGTAAAATTTTGGATCAAGTTCAGCGTTTTGAGCGATTAAATTATCGAGAATTTTTTGTGCCTTAAGAGGCTTATTCTGTAGCATCGAGATATAAGCGAGTTGATAATGAGCTTCATAAAATTTTGGCCAAAATTTGGTCATGATAAAAAATCTAAAACTGGCATCGCTTAAATTGCCTTTTTCAAGATGGCTAATTCCGAGTTTATAATTTGTTTCGACAAGATTTTTAGATTTTTCTTTGATGGAATTATATTCTTTTTTAGCCAACTCTTTTTTTTCAAGCAAAAATTCTGTAAAATTACCAACATTTTTTTGAATTTTTGAAGCAATTTTTGTCGACTCAATTTCGCTTGAAGACTCTTTGCCAAGGGCTTTATTAATTAAATATCTAATCATTTTTAAAACAAATAAAATAACATATTGACCAACTTAATTTTTGATAAGTGTGACGTA
>CAIOKL010000038.1 GCA_903858915.1 uncultured Alphaproteobacteria bacterium
TGTAGCATAAAAAAACTTTATTGTCTATAAAAGACTTTTTAATCTTTATACAAATAATAATTAATTTTCTAAATCAAATTGAAAAGATCAACTTGGATCACAAAAAAAAGAAAGAAATATTTTTTAGATTCGGTCAATAAAATCATTGATAATAAGCTCTTCAAGCCAATTTCATTGACAATAATTGCCGTTTTTTTGTTGTTTAAAATATATCAATATTTTGGTTATTTTTTGGCGCAATATAACAACGCCAATAATCACAAAAATGTTCTTTCAAAATCAATTAAAATTTCTTTATCGGGTTCTTCTCTGAATTTTGATTTTGAAGATGAGCAAATTGTTGACCATGAAGTTAAAAATGGCGATACTTTGCTTAAAATCCTTGCCGATGTTGGGGCGCAAGAGCAAGATGTTTTTTCGATTTTGAATGCTTTAAAGAAAATAAAATCCTCACCATCACTAAACATTGGCGCCGTTATTTCCATAACTTATCGCGCTCAAAATAATGAAGAATCGACGGATACAAATGAAAATCACAAAGTTGTAATTTCCAATGTCACCATTCCTTCTTCGGTTGAAGAAAATATTGTAATCACTCGCAAAAATGACGGCGGATATGACGCGCGCGAATTAAAAATTAAACTTTTGCGCTATAATTCTCGATATTTTGGAGTCATAAAAAATGGTTTGTTCGTTGATGGTGTTGAAGCCGGAATCTCTCCAAATTCAATGATGAACATGATTAATCTTTATGGTTATGATGTCGATTTTCAACGCGATATTCATAGTGGCGATAAATTCGAAATGTTGGTTGAAAGTTTTTATGATGAAAATGGTAAAAAAGTTCGAGACGGCAATGTGCTTTACTCTTCGTTGGTTTTACAAAATCGTAAAATTGATATTTACATGCACAAAGTCGATAATCGTGTTGAATATTTTGATTCAAAAGGAAATTCCGTTAGAAAATCTCTCTTAAGAACTCCGATTAACGGCGCAAGAGTTTCATCGGGATTTGGAATGCGTCGTCATCCAATTCTTGGTTATTCAAAAATGCATAAAGGCGTTGATTTTGCGGCATCAACAGGCACGCCAATTTTGGCCGCTGGTACGGGAACGGTTATTTACATGGGAATTAAAGGTGGCTACGGAAATTATGTGCAAATTAAGCACAATAATGATTATTCAACCGCCTACGGACACGCGAGTCGCTTCAATAAAAAATTTAGAGTTGGTGCCAAAGTTAAGCAAGGCGATGTAGTTGCTTATGTTGGAACCACGGGGCGTTCGACTGGTCCGCATCTTCATTTCGAACTTTTATATAGAGGCTCTCAAGTCAATCCAGCCAAGGTTAAAGCCACTTCAGGAATTAAATTGTTTGGTAAAGAATTGGTGCGTTTTGAATCTTCTAAAAATGAAATTGACAAATATCGTAAAAACACCCCGAACCAACTCAAGCAGTCAAATGATTCATGAAAATTGCCAATATTTTACTCGATTCAAAAAAGAAAAATGATGAAAATAAATCAATAAGTATCGAGCGATCTTTTATAGAATATGCTTTATATTTAACCAAAAGAGGCGCGGAAGTTTTGTCGGTTTTTAAAGCGGATGAATTTTATCGAGAGGCTTCAATTGAAAGCTCAAGCCAAGTTTTGGAATTGTCCTCAAAAAAATTTGATAAAATTTATTTAGTTGTTCAATTGTGGTTAAAATTTTTAGATTTTTTGCCAGAAGTTGTAATTTGCCATTCTTATAAATCCTTTCAGACTGTTCGATTTATAAGATTTTTTTCCACCAAAACTTTTCCAATAATTTCAATTTGTAATAACGAAAATCCACTTAAATTTTTAAAATCAGATTACCTAATTACTCAAAATTCATACTATTTAAAAGATTTAGTTGAAGCCGGTAGAACTCATGAAAATGTCCTGATTGTTAATAATTCTATTAATATTGAAAAGGATTTTAAAATTATTGAAAAAAAAGCTTTTAGTAGGCCAATAAAAATTGGATCACTCGGAATTATTAGTTTGGGAAAAAATTTTGATAAAGTTTTGCGAGCTATGGTAGTGTTGCGCTCCAGAGGTATCGATTGCGAATATTCAATTGCCGGTTCGGGTGATTATGAAGATGATTTAAATTTGTTGTCAAATGAATTGCGATTAGAAAAAAATTTTAAAATTGTCGGTTTTGTTAATGATAAAAAAAGTTTTTTTGAGAATATTGACATTTGTGTAATGCCCATCGGCAAAGGCGTTGCCAGCGATTCAATTCTTGACGCCATGCTTTATTCCACGCCGTTAATTTCTTCAAATTCTTATAGTTGCGATGAAATTATTGATCACGGTTTAAACGGTCTAAAAATAAATATTAGTGACGAAAAATTAATTCCAACATTGATTGCTGATGCGATTGAAAAATTGATTAATGATGAGGTTGAAGCCAAGCAAATGGCGAAACGAGCTTGCGAAAAGATTTTTGATCATTATGCGAGCGAAGTTGTGTCGAATCGAATTTTTCAAATTTGCAAAAATGCCAAAGAGAAATTATTTTATTCGTAAATTTTTCTTATTTTGGATTGAAAAATGTTTATTTTAAAATAGAAAATGTTGTGAATTAATATTCGCGATTAGATTCAATTTTATTTAAAAGATTCTGATGAAAAATTGATTTCATTAAATTTCCATTTTTCTTGGATTCTTGATGTTTTTTTAAAATTATTTTAGAATCCGGAATTCTTTTTTCACAATCATCTTCGCCAAGAATTTTTTTTATCTCCGCTTCGCTGAGAACCGTTTCTCTAGTATTATCAGGTTTGGCTCCAGATCTTTTTAGCATAAATATTTTTTGAATATTTTATATAAATTCAACTATAAATTTTTGTTAAAATGGTAATTATTTGAATTATAAAACAGAATTTCTAATTTCAAAATAATCTGCAATCTAAACTTACATTTCCAATCAAAAAATAATCAAAATATTTTTTAAATGGCGCTAACGCAAAAATTGAATTTTAAGGTTCATTTAACGGCTTGTTTTTTATTTCTAGTTCTAAGGGATTTGTGATTATAAAATTTTTCTTAATATTAATGAAGAATTAAGGGCTTTATTGATAATGATTTTATGTTAAAAAGATGAAGCTTAATTTACCATCTCATGGCGATTGATCCCCAAGTGAGTCCTCCTCCGAGGGCTTCGAGAACAATTAAATCGCCTTTTTTAATTTTATGATTTTTGTTGGCAAAATCTAAGGCGAGGGGAATTGATGCCGCCGAAGTGTTGGCGTGATTTTCGACGGTGATAATAACTTTTTCGAGTGGAATTTTTAAGCGCGCGGCAACCGAATTTAAAATGCGCAAATTGGCTTGATGAGGAACAAGCAAATCGATATCATCAACCGTTAAATTGACTTTTTCCAAAGTTTCTAAAACCGAATTTGCCATTTTTTCGACGGCATGTTTGAAAACTTCGCGCCCCGACATTTCAATGAAGCCAGATTTTTGATTAAACGAAGAACCGCCGGAGGTTTTTAAAATATCGGTCAATGAGCCTTCGGAATGGAGTGAGTAAGAAATTATTCCACAATTTTGTTCATTTGTTGCTTCGAGTATAACTGCGCCAGCGCCGTCGCCAAACAAAACGCAAGTGTTACGATCTTTCCAATCGACAATTCTAGAAAGGGTTTCGCTTCCAACAACCAAGGCTCTTTTTACCGAGCCGTTTTGAATAAAATTATTGGCAATTGAGAGAGCGTAAATAAAGCCAGAACAAACCGCTTGGACATCAAAACAAAAAGCTTTTGTGGCATTTAATTTATTTTGTAATATGCACGCGGTCGAAGGAAATGTAAGGTCGGGGGAGGTTGTTGCGACGATAATCATGTCAATTTCTTCGGCTTTAATTTGACAATTTTTAAAGAGATTTTCTGAGGCTTTGAATGCTAAATCCGAAGTTAATTCGGATTTATCGGCGATGTGGCGTTGCTTGATACCTGTTCTTTCAACGATCCATTCATTATTGGTGTCGACTTCCTTGGATAAATCAAAATTTGTTACAATTTTGCTTGGCACATAAGAGCCTGTTGCCACAATTTTTGCAAATATTTTCATATTTTTTTAGTTATTTTCAGAGTTTTTCGACGCTGAATTGTTATGATTTAGGGCGTTATTTATCGCTGTTTCGTTTGATTTAATTTCGGCAATTATTTTGTCGTTAATTTTATTTTCAATTAATGAAATTGCAACTTTTATGGCATTTGAGAAGCCTAGTCCATCTGTGCTTCCATGGCTTTTTATAACAACGCCATTTAAGCCAATTAACATTGCGCCATTATGCATTCTTGGGTCAACTTTTTTGGTGGCTTTGCTTAGTGAATTTGAGGCGAGTAAATAACCAATTTTCGACCAAATTGAAGAAGAAAAACCTTCTTTAATAAGTGAAGAAATAAATTTAACGGTTCCTTCAATTGTTTTTAAAGTTACATTGCCCGTAAAGCCGTCGGTTACAACAACATCAACGGTTCCTTTAACTATGTCATCGCCTTCAACATAGCCATAAAAATCATTTTTTAATTCGCTATTTCTAATTAAATTGGCAACATTTTTAACATGTTCATGACCTTTTAATTCTTCGGAGCCAACATTTAAAACGCCAATTTTTGGATTATTAATTTTTAAAACCGATCTTGCAAAAGCTCTGCCCATAACGGCAAATTGAAATAGAACCGCCGAATCGCATTCAATATTCGCGCCCATATCAAGAAGAACCGTTCCGCCGTTTTTTTTATTTGGAATTGAAGTGACAATTGCGGGACGATCGATTGATGGAAGAGGGCGCAATACAACTTTAGCAATCGCCATTAAAGCTCCGGTATTTCCCGCTGAGATTATTACATCAGCTTTACCATCTTTTACCGAATCAATAGCGAGACGCATGCTAGATTTGGTAAGTCTTCTCAAGGCGTTTGAAGGTTTTTCATCGGAGGAAACTGCTTCGTCGGTGTGAATTAAATCATAGCGACCTTTGAGGTAGCGACAATGGTTGAGGATTGGGAGTATTTTTTTGGAGTTGCCAAATAGTAAAAAGTGGACAGAGTGATTGGTTGAAGCAACCAAATCAGCGCCCTCAATAACAATTTGAGGCGCCTTATCTCCACCCATACAATCAAGTGCGATGTTAAGTTTCAAGGTCACAACCGTTTATTCTTGAGGAGTTTTCTTGATTTTCTTTTTAATTATTTGCTTACCGTTGTAAGTACCGTCTGGTGAAATATGATGAGAAAGTTTAAAATCTCCAGAAGATTTATCAACAATTACATTTGGAAAATCAGCTTCAAATGTACCGTTACTGCCTCTTCTCATAGAGCTTCTAGAGCTTGATTTTTTCTTTTTAGGAACTGCCATAAAAATTAAAAATAAAATTAAAAAATTGGTTTAAATAAAATTAGATTGACTATAAAATTAAAACCGTAGAAATAAACTAAAACTATATTATCACGATTAAATAAATGCAACTCACAATTTTATAAAAATGAAATTTTTTACTTTAGCGCTTTTGTTTTTTATAGTTTCGGCATGTTCATTCAGGGTTGATAAATCTGGATATATGTTTGAAAATACCGACATAAATCTTATTAAAAAAGGAGTTACTTCCAAAAATACTTTGTTAACTAATTTTGGCAGTCCAACAATAGCTTCTTTTTACGATGATAAAGAGGTTTGGATTTATTATTCGGAAAATATTAAACACATTTTATTTTTTAAGCCAAAAGTTATCGATAGAAATGTTGTGGTTATAAAATTTGATGATGAAGAAAGGGTTAGTAATATTAAAAAAATCGATTTAGAAGATGAGGATAGAGAATTTTTCTTTAATCAAAATAAAACTTTCGTTGAAAGTCATAAAAGCAATTTCTTTAAAGCGATTTATGAAAATATTGGCTCAATTCGCCCTAGATAAAAAATATATTTTTCTAATTTTTATTTTATTATTTTCTTGCTCTAAAAATGCAATTGAGAATCAAAGAGGCAATGTTTCGACGGAAATTATTTGTCCAAATAACAAAAGATATATGATTCGCTACGCCTACGCTATAGAGGTTAAAGAGGCTATAATGAAAGATTATAAAAGAAAAATTCGCGAAAATAGTAGTGAAAATTTTACGATAATTAGAATTCCAAATATTGAGTCATTTCACATTCATAAAA
>CAIOKL010000039.1 GCA_903858915.1 uncultured Alphaproteobacteria bacterium
ATGAATGTTTATCCTCCGAATGTGAACAGAGTCCACCCTCGCTACTCCATCACAGTCGGTCCAGCAGGTCCAGCACCTTTGGGCGGCGTTCCTCCTGCTGCTGGTGCGAATCAAATATTAATGAGAGGGGCAGTTCCTTGGTTATTTGCAGGAAATCAAATGGTGCTTGCAGGGAATCCAACCTCGATTAACCCAAGAAATATTCCACGAGTTAATTTTCTGAATTCACGAAATTAAAAATTAATTATTCTAAAATTTTTATCTCCCATTCTAAATTAATATTAAAGGCCTTGAGAACTGCCTTTCTAGTCTCCTCGCCCAAAGCGATCAACTCTTTTGAAGAGGCATTTTTGTTGTTAATTAAAAAGTTACAATGTTTTTGCGAGATCTGGGCGTCTCCGATTGATTTACCCCTGAAGCCAACAGCGTCAATCAACTCCCAAGCTTTTTTATTTGGTGGATTTTTGAAAGTGCTTCCGCCGGTTTTCGCTCTTATGGGCTGAGCGTTTTCACGATTTTTTTGCAATTCGGAAATTTTATCCGAAACTTCTTGAGGGTTTGATTTAGCGATTTTAAACTTTCCGGATATAAAAATATATTTTTTTGAAAGATTGTTTCCGCGATAAAAAAAATCAAAATCTATATTATTTATTTCGTGAAAATTTCCAAGATAGTCAATTGCCGTCGCGCTAATTAAAGTTTGCGCAATGTCTGCGCCGTAGCATCCAGCGTTCATGGCGATTGCTCCCCCAATTGATCCGGGAATGCCACTTAAAAATTCTAAACCGCCTAATCCAAAATTTTTACAATATTGTGCAACATTTAAGCATAAAGATGCCGAGCCGAGAGTAATTGTGTTTTCGTTATGATTTATTTCAGAAAAACTGGCGGGAAGCTTGATAACAATGCCTTTAACGCCATCATCGGAAATTATAACATTGGAGCCGGCGCCGATAATTTGCACATTAAATTCAGGCGAAATATTTTTTAAAAAAAATGCCAAATCCTCGGCATCTTTTGGTCTAAATAATATTTCCGCCCTGCCCCGCAAATCAAACCAATTATTTAATTTAGCGTCGAATCTGTATTCGCCTTTGACTTCCGGTAATTGTGATTTATCAATCATGATTTTTCGATTTCAATTAAGATCGGCTCCCTGCCCTCAAGAATTGCCTTTTTTTGATATTTTGTTTCTATCCAATCGCGCGGAAAATTTTGCCAAGATTCTTTTGAAGTTGCCGGCCATTTAAATTTTGAGCTTTGTAAAATATGGCTTAGAATCCATGTTTTGTAGGAATCGTGATCTGTCGCGATAATAACTTTTCCGCTTTCTGTTAATTTAGGAAAAATAATTTTATCTAAAAAATTTTTATCAATTAAGCGCCTTTTGAAATGTTTATATTTTGGCCAAGGGTCGGGAAACAAAATGAAGATTTTCTCAAAAAAATTATCGGGAAAATTATTGATAAAAATTCTAATATCTTGATTGGTGATTTTTAGGTTTGGAAGCGGTTGTTTTTCAAGCATGCCAAGTAAATTTACGATGCCGTTTATGTGCGGTTCGCAACCATAAAAATTGGCGTCAGGATTTTGTTTAGCTTTGCCAAAAATAAAATCTCCAAAACCAAAACCAATTTCTAAAAAATTTTTGGAATTGGAATTGTCGATGCTGGATATTTTGTAAGAATTATAAAAATTTTCTAATAAAAAATTTTTATTATTGGATAGTTTTCGGCTTTTGACCCTGCCAAAACTGCGAATTAATTTTTGGTTATAATCCAAGTTTTTCGACTCTAGCGACATGTCTTTGACCATCAAATTTTTGAGTAAAAAAAGTTTTACAAATTGCCAAAGCATATTTTTTCTTAAGCATTCTTGCGCCTAGGCAAATAACATTGGCATCGTTGTGAGAGCGAGCAAGTTTGGCTATGGTTTTATTGTGACAAAGTGCGGCGCGAATTTTTTTATGACGATTGGCGGAAATTGATATGCCGACACCGCTTCCGCAAATTAAAATACCAAAATTATTTTCGGTAATTTTTTCGCTTAATTTGTTGGCGTAGTCTGGATAGTCAACTGAAACTTTTGCCGAGTTGCAACCTAAATCGATTATTTCGATATTATTTTTTTTGAGAGAGTTGATTAAATATTCTTTGAGTTCAAATCCGGCGTGGTCGGAGGCTATATAAATTTTTTTTGCTAAAAAATAACAGTTAGCCATTTTGAATTAAATAAATCTTTTGAATTGAAATTAGTTGTAGTAAATTGTGAAGATAGAATTTGAGCTTAGAACTTGTTGTTCTAAGCTCAAGAAAATTAACGCTTACGATAAGTTTGAGCTTTACGAGCTTTTTTAAGGCCATATTTTTTGCGTTCAACAACTCTTGGGTCACGAGTTAAGAAACCATTTGTTCTCAAAGTTTTATGATTCTCTGGATCAAATAAAACTAAAGCTTTGCTAATCCCGTGAGATAAAGCGCCAGCTTGTCCACTTTTGCCACCGCCTAAGATTGTAGCGACAACATCGAATTTATTTTCGTTTTTGGTAGCGCCAAAAGGTGCCTTGGCAATGTTAACGAGGATTTCACGACCGAAATAGTTTTTAACTTCTCTGTCATTGATTGTTACTTTACCAGTTCCTTGTTTAATCCAAACTTTGGCAATTGCATTTTTTCTTTTACCGGTTGCATAAGAGCGACCGAAAGAATCACGAACTTGAAGATAAACTTTTTTATCTTGTGGCTCAGATTTTTCTTTGATTTCGATAATTTTTTCTTTAATAAGTGCAGACATAATTTAGTTAGTTTTTTTGTTTTTACGATTCATGGCGCCGACATCAAGTATTTGAGGATTTTGTGCTTGGTGCTTGTGTTCGTTGCCTTTATAAATATGGAGTTTAGTCATTAAATCTCTTTGAAGTGGACCACGAGACATCATTCTTGAAACTGCGTATTCAAGAATTCTTTCTGGATATTTTCCTTCCATTATTTGACGAGCTGAACGGTCTTTAATTCCACCTGGATAGCCAGTATGCCAGTAATAAAGCTTCTCGGCGTATTTTTTGCCAGTGAGTTTAACTTTTTCGGCATTGACGATGATAACATAATCACCGCAATCGATATTTGGAGTGAATGTTGTTTTGTGTTTTCCGCGTAGAATTTTTGCGACAATTGAAGCTAAGCGACCAACTACTAAATCTTCGGCGTCAATCAACCACCATTTTTTCTCAATTTCACTTGGTTTCGCTGTGTATGTTTTAAGCATAATAAAATAAAAAACTTGTTAACTGCTTCTAAGCTACAAAGCTTAGCTGGCAATTTAAATTTACCTAAGAATTTTTGTTAAAATTTTGTATATTCAATGATTAGCACTAGACCTATCAATACA
>CAIOKL010000040.1 GCA_903858915.1 uncultured Alphaproteobacteria bacterium
AATATAATAAAAATATATTGTTTTATAAACCAAAAAAATATTTAACCCTAATTTTCACCAAAATTATGAAAATCATCGAATATCAAATTCCCGAATCTACAAAATCAGAATTTAATGAATTTGCAAATAAATTTACAATTGATCCTTATTTGGATCAATCTTATTACTTAAAAATTATGGAAGGAAAGGTTGAAGAAATTTTTCCTCAAGATTTACAAGAAATGTTAAAAGAAATGGGTAAAACTGGCGATCCCAGTGTAATTTTAATAAAGGGTATGCCAATCGACAATATTGTTCCCGATGCTGAAATTGTTGAAGAGAGATCCTCAACAAAAACTGATGTAAGTGAAAAGTTAGTTATGGGAACGGTTAGTTTAATGGGCTATAAATTGCAATCAAATCCTAAAGAACAAGGCGGTAAGCCGATTCATAATATTGCTCCAGTGAAAGGTTTTGAAAATACAAAATCGAGCAAGGGCAGAGATCCTTTTTATCTTCATACTGAAAATCCATTTGAACAAAGTCCTCCGGATTTTTTAATTCTTGTCGGCTTAGAAGCTGATTCAAATGCCAAAACTACTTATTTTTTTCTGGAAAATTTTATACAAAGTTTTCCAAATGAAATTATTGAAACAATGAAAAAACCCGATTTTGAAATAAGATCGGGAGCGGGTTTTGATGAGGTTGAAAAAGGAATATTTCCATTAATAATTACTGAAGAATCTGGAAGACTCAGACTTAGAATGTATCAAAATATGGAAAGAATAACGCCTTTAACAGAAGATGCCGAAAAGGTTTTAGATTTTATATCGCAAAAATTTGAAAAAGTAGAAAAAGATCAAGAAATATCTGGAATAAGCATTCAAAAAGGAGAGGCATTAATTTTCAATAATGGCTGGGGTTTGGATAAAATTAAAGGGGTTATGCATGGTCGCGGAGGCGTTATAGAAAATCCAAATAGATGGTTGCAAAGAGGGTTCTTAAAACAACAGCAAGATGAGGATGTTGAGCAAATTGCAAATGGTTATTATAAGGCTCTTAGTTATGTTATAGAAAATGACAAATTTAGCATTAAAGAAGCATCTTCAATTTTAAGAAATGCAATGTTAAAATCGCGAGATACAGTCGAATTTCTTGAAGATAATCCAGGATCTGCGGTGAAAAAAGCATTTCTTCATACTTCGTCAAAAGTTGAAAAATCGCTCGACGAGCCTTGGCTTAAAAGAGTTGCTAAAGAAAATGTTGTTAAAACACAAAATGAAAAATAATTTATGAATCTCAATATTGAATTACCGAAAATAAATTCTCCCGTCGCAAATTATAAAGCCTATAAAATTGAAAATAATTTGCTTTATATTTCGGGGCAAACTTGTCGCAAAGATGGTCAAGTTATTCATCGAGGCAAAGTCGGGGTCGATTTAAATATCGAAACCGCCAAGCAGGCCGCGCGACTTTGCGGTTTAAATATTTTAGCTAATGTTAAAGATGCGTTAAAGGGTGATTTTGCTAAAATTAAATCATGCCTTCGTTTAAATATTTATATAAATTGTGATGCTGAATTTTATGATCATGCAAAAGTTGCCGATGGGGCTTCGGACTTAATGGTTGAAGTATTTGGAGAGGATGGCAAACATACGCGATCTTCAATTGGAGTTTATAATTTACCTTCTAATTCGGCAATTGAAATTGATGCAATTTTCGCTTTAAAATAATTTAAAAATAGCTTGTTTTTATACAGAATTAAATTTTGATGTAAAAACAAAAATCAAAAATTTAAATCAAAATTTATGGAAAATATTAATCCCATTGAAATAGCAATCGCCAGCGCTCGAATCAAAAATTATATTCATCGAACGCCGATTTTTTCATCACAAATTTTAAATAATTTACTCGGGCATCAAATTTATTTTAAACTCGAACCTTTGCAAAAAACTGGATCGTTCAAAATCCGTGGAGCCTTGAATACCCTGCTTAAACTCAAGGAAAATAATAATTTACCAAAAGAAGTGGTGGCTTTTAGTTCGGGCAATCACGCTCAAGCCGTTGCTTGCGCCGGCAAGATTCTCAATGTAAAAACTACGATAATTTTACCAGAATTTGCTTCAAAAATTAAACAGCAAGCCACTAAATCTTACGGAGCAAATGTTATCACCGCACCAACTCGCAAAGAAGCCGAAGACTTAACCGCCCAAATTGCAAACCGAGGTGCGTTTTTTATTCATCCATTCGATAATGACGATGTGATTGCGGGTCAAGGCACTTCATGTTTCGAGGCTTTGCAAGATTTAGTCGATGAAAATATCGACGCAATTTTTGCCACATGCGGAGGAGGGGGTTGGTTAGCGGGAAGTTATTTAGCCAAAGAATTATTGGCGAAAAAAACTAAAATTTTCGGCGTCGAACCGCTCCAAGCCAATGATGCTTCAATTTCTTATCGCGATAAAAAAATTTTTAGATTTAGCGATTCGCCACCAACCATCGCCGATGGAGCCAGAGCGCCGGCGGTTTCCGCTCGCACTTTTAGTTATTTACAACAACTTGACGGTTTTTACGAAGTAAGCGAAGAGCAAATAATTTATTGGACGCAATGGTTGATGCATTTGCTTAAAATCACCATCGAGCCAACATCGGCACTTTCAATGGCGGGAGCGATTTCTTATCTAAAAACTCAAACCAAACCAAACAAAATCTTGATATTATTATCGGGAGGCAATGTCGATCCATCCGCTTACAAAGCCATTTGGGAAAATAATTTTTTACAAAATATGCCGAGATTGAGGTGATTAAATTTATAATATAAAATTAAAAATAAAGTCATCCGCCTATAATATTCAGGAATTACCTCCGTTTTGCTTTGGAACGATAAAATTTAAATTCACTTGCGTTAGAAAGATCAATTTTTGAAGATTTTTAGATAAAAACGAAAGTTGTTCTAATTTACCCACAAGCTGTGGGTAAATTTCAGAAGCAAGATTTAAAAATTTTTGTTTTAATGATTTTGATCAAATTGCCGAAATTTCTGCCGTGAGGAATCAAATCAAATTGTTGATAAGCAATTGATGAGATTGAGATTGATTAAATTTTCAGGTTAATTTGATTTTATAATATCAATATTTGATTAATTTTAGAAGGGAGTTTTTGTTTAAAAAACGGGGACGGTTCACCTTAATTTATTGTTAAAATAACGATAAATTAAAAGGTATTTATTTTCCAGTTATTTGGGGAGCTATCACCTGGATTCCCAAAATAATGATGCATGACTCTAATACCAAATTAACCTGAAAATGCATAATTTCATAATTTAAAAATTAAGCTTCATCTTTTTGGCTAAAAATCATTAAAAAGCCTCAGCCGTATAGAAATACGACTTTATTTTTTAAAGATTTTTATCTCAAAAATATTTTGCTTAATTGTTAATTTTCAAGTTAATTTGGTATAATAACTTGGGAGCGCTGTCCTATCCGCGCACAGAACTATGAGCAGTCTAATAAATTTTTTACTATAGCATAGCTGTTTAATAAAGATTATCCTTATTCTAGAGATATAAAATAATTGACTTTTACTAATTTTTGGTGATTTCATATAATCTGAATTAGGTTATTACTTATTTAAAGGATATGATAAATTTCTCAAATTATTTGAAACTAATGCCATAATTTATATTAATTTATTATGTTTATATTAAATTCAAATTTTTATCCCCTCAATTTCATCGGCACTTGGCACGATTTCCTTAATTTTTTTATCAGTAATTTTTTCGGCAATTTTATATTCCGATACCCCAATTGGTTTGGTCATAAATCTAACAGAATGCTTGCTAATCTCCTTGTTATTCTTGGTGCAAAGGATTATGCCAATGGTATTTTGGTCATGTTTTTTTCTGATTTTTTCATCAATAACCGAAAGATAAAAACCTAATTTGCCCGCATATTCGGGTTTAAATTCTCCGGTCTTTAATTCAATAACGACGAAACAAGAAAGTTCAATATTATAAAACAATAAATCTATATAAAAATCTTGCCCACCAACCTCGATGTGATATTGCTTGCCGATAAAAGCAAAGCCCTTACCAAGCTCAAGCAAGAATTTTGTTATATTATTTATTAAATGATCTTCAAGCTCTCTTTCTTTAAAATTAGAACCTCTTAAAAATTCAAAATTATATTCATCTTTTAGTAAATCTACTACTAAATCAGATTGAGGATTCGGTAAAGTTAAATCAAAATTATGAGTCTTTTCAATTGAAGTCTGGCGTTGGTAAAGATCACTTTTAATTTGATGCATTAAGACATTGCGAGACCAGCCATTTCTTATAGTTTCTTTTATATACCAGATTCTTTCATTAATATTAGAAACTTGCTCCATAATTTCGACATGATGTCGCCATGGAATATTAAATATTGGATTTTCTATTATTTCTCCACCAGCTTGGTGGAGAAATTCTAACTTCTTAATTTCGGATAAATAAGTATCCGCAAATCTTTTCATGGAAGAGAGATTTGTTATGGATAAACCTTTCATTTCCGGAAATGCTTTTCGCAGATCTAGTGATATTTTTTCTATAATTTTACTACCCCAGCCTTCTTCTTTTTGCTTTTCTAAAATTGCTAATCCTATTTTATAATATAATAAAATTAACTCACGATTTACAGATAAATGGGCTTTAATCCTCGATTGTTTGATTTGTATTTTTAAATCATCGAGAAATTTTATATAAGATTTTTCTAACATAAATTGGTGTTTAATAAATAAATTTTATTCTAAAATAAAATTGTAAAAAATATAAAATTATATTTCAAATTTCTTTTTAATTCCTAGCCAAAACTCACCTTAAAACTTGCAGAGTTTTTATGCTCCATAGCATTGTGGTTGTAGCTTTCTGTAGTTCTGGGGTCGGAATGTCCCGCAGTTTTTTGAATATGTTGTAAATCTCCACCCGCTTTAAATGCCTCAGTGATAAAAGTTGAACGAGCGCAATGCGGACGCGTTCTTTCAATTCCAGCTTTTAAAACATATTTATTCCATAATTGCCAAATTGATTTTGTTGAAATTGACTTAGTTAAATCATTTAATTTGGGATTATTGCTCATCCTTGGGAATACTGGTAAATCGTGGTTTACCGCCGTTTTTAATTTATTATTTTCATCATAATAACCGAGTTCTTTAAAATAATTTCGAATGCTGGCTTGAATATGAGAATTTACCGCCACTCTATTTCTTTTATCGCCCTTTAAGTGCATATCTAAAATCATATAACCATCCTCTTCATAAACATCGCTCACTTTAAGATTAGAAATCGTGCCAACCCTTGAGCCAACATTAAACAAGATTGAAAGTATCGCTTTATCTCGCAATCCTAATAATTTTGTAATATCTGGTTGATTTAAAATCGCCTGCACTTCTTGATTATTCAAGGCTCTACTCGAAACTTTGCGATAATTTTTTTGCATCGCTTTAACTCCGTAAACGGGATTTACTTTGATGATTTGTTTTTCGATTAAATGTTTGAACAATGAAGACAAGCCCGCCATTCTATTGTTAATGCTGGAATTCTTCTCGCCGTTGGCTTTCATGGCATCGCGAAATTTTATTATATGCATTGAATTAATCGATCTTAAATTATCAAGATTTTGAATTTCAAACATTGCACAAAATTTCTTAACGGTCGATTTGTAATTTTTTTGCGTAGCTTTTGAAGTAAAATTTTCTAACCAAATAAGCTCTTCGGGAATTTGATTTAAAATATTAAAACCCGCTTCAAGGCTTTGAGAATTAGCGTTTACTTGATATTTTTCTAATTCATTTTTCATTGTTTGTTGTTAGCTAATTATTTTTATACCATTTTCAATTTTAAATCAGGCAATTGAATTTAAAGGCGAGTCTGCGTAAGCCTAGATAGATCTAGGTGCGCAAAGACGAGACCTGAAGAATTCAAATGCATCATTTAAAAGTGGAAATGGTGTTAGACATTTTATCAACTAAATTTGTTAAATGCGGTTTTAAAAAATTTACATCATTAATATTTTCATTATTGGCTTCGTGCTTGGCGAGATTTTCCATCGATCTTATGACAAAATTTTTCATTGTTTCGCCTTTGGCAGTTGCCAATGTTTTTACTAAACGATGAAGATTATCGGGAATTTCAATTAATAATTTTGCCATTTTATAATAATTTTTGTTTAAGAATGTGAGTTAAAATATTTTATGTTGAAAGTTGCTTATAAT
>CAIOKL010000041.1 GCA_903858915.1 uncultured Alphaproteobacteria bacterium
GCCATTTGGCAATAAAAAATATATCGAATATCAAAATAAATCTTACAATATCGCCTTCGTAATTGACAAAAGAATCAAAGAATCGATTAAAAAAAATCATGAAAAACTTACGCAATATCCCGAATGTTCGAGTTTCAAAACTTTTAGCGATGACTTTGCGAAATGCATTAAAAGCTTAGATTTATACAAAATTTGTATAAATGAATCTAACGCCAAAGTCCTAGAAAAGGAAGGCTTGGAGAAGACTATTTGTCAAAAACAAGCCTATATTAGATTCAATGATGACATGATTAGAGATGATGAAAGAGTCGATCTAGAAATAAAAAATCGCAATTACAATTCGGATAAACAAAATAAAAATAATTTTGAGTCAATGGGCATCAAAGAAACAGATTTTCTTGGAAAGACTAAAAAGGAAGAAATTGATACGCAAATCGAGGAAATTAAAAGCAGAATTGAGAATAATAATCGCAACATTTACAGCAAATATGAAATTTCAAAATTAAGAAAAGGTTTTATTTCATCTTGTGTTAAAATAATTGACGATAATTTAAAAATTTATAAAGATGATTTAAATCAGAAATGTGAAAAAATTAAGTATTTGAATTAATATTTTTTATTCTTTCTGCGATAAAATTTTCAACATTTTTAAATTCCTCTTTTACCTTCTCAAAAATTTTTTGCTTTTCTTCAACTTCTAAATCCGCACTCTTTTGAGAAATTTCAAGAATTTGCGACAAAGAAAATGCCCCAATCGATGCCGAGGAGCCTTTTAACGCATGGGACGCCATGTACCAAACATTGGCATCTTTTGATATAAGAGCGCCCTCCATTTTAGAGACATTATATTTCGAATTATCTATAAAAATTTGAAATAATTCTTTTTCAAATTCCACATCATTTCCAATGATTTTTTTTAAAAAATCGATGTCAATTGGCTGTTTATTATCATTTAATTTCATAATACTTATTTGTAACGAAAATTTAAAAAGAATTGTACTTTGAAAAAATAAATAATTTTTAGCTTGAGTCTATTTAAAAACTATATGTTTAACTTTATTTATTAAAACCGCTTCAAAAAATACTATTCTTAAACGGCGCTTAAATTACTAAAATTTTAATCTGATATTTATAATTTGCGTTATTTGCATCAAAGCTAATTCTTAATTTTTAATTTTTGCAAAAGCTGGTCCGTGTCATCTCTCAATAATTCAACTTTTACTTGGGTAGTTCCTTTGCCCTTGAACCCCAATAATTCCGCAGCTTTTTCGGAAACATCGATTACGCGATTTTTGGCAAAAGGACCGCGGTCATTAACTCTCAAAATCTGTGTTTTTCCATTTTGAAGATTCGTAACTTTAATTAAAGATGGCAAGGGTAAAGTTGGATGCGCCGCGGTCAAATCTCCCATGTTATAAATTTCGCCATTGGCAGTTTTTTTGCCATGAAAATCTTCTCCATACCATGAAGCGGTGCCAATTTCTTCAAAGCTTTCATAATCTTGCGGAATATACGATACGCCGAATGCGGTGTAGGGTTTGCCGATTTTAAAATGGCCAGAATAAACCCCCGATTCAAGAAGATTGTCACGATTAACTTCGCCCCCAACTTCCGCCATTTCGTCGTCAAAATCATCGTCATCGACGGTTTTAAATTCGGAATTGCGCTTTAAATTATTTGAGGCAAATTTATTAATTTCACTATCTTTAATTTTGTAATTTCGGTAATTATCGGAACTATAACCCGAATCGCTAGGCAGAAAATTTAAAGGGGTTTTTTGTCTAGGCAATCCAGCCTGCATTGACTCTGAAGGCTTTATTTTTCTTGCAAAATTTTTACCCGCGCTACGAAACTTTCCTTCAAAATTTTTTGAATAACGATTCTTTTTTTTGTATTTAGAACTAGTCGAATCATCAAACGCGCAAGATGAAACAACGAGAAATATAGTCATCAAAAGACTCAATAATTTAGTCATTAATTTTATTTTTATAGTCATAATTTGATATTGCTGGCTTATATCCTAGATTAGCCATTGTTTTAAAAGCAAACTCTTCTTGGTTAGAAGTCTTAAATTCATTTTTAGTGATTAAAAATATTCCATATTTTGCAAATAAATTAGCAAATAATTCATTTCCAA
>CAIOKL010000042.1 GCA_903858915.1 uncultured Alphaproteobacteria bacterium
CGAAAAAGATTCACGACTGGGATTGCGTCACTTCGTTCCTGATCCCGTTATTTGCTAAAAATAGCCGTTTAGGCTATTTTTTTAACGCAAATAACCCCTCAAGGGGGGAGCTACAGCCTGAAGCTTTTCCAAGCTTTTGAAAAATTGTAGGGGTGTAAGCCCTTGCGGGAGGGTAAAATTTTCTGAAAGAAAATTTTGGGAGGGGGTTAAAGTGAAATCAAGAAATTGCCATTTTTAAAATAATTTTTTTGGAAGCGAAGATTTGCAAGCCCCGACGACGGGAGAACTATTTTTTAATGGTGCTTTTGCGATACCCGTAAATGAAGTAAATCATGATTCCAACCGCTGTCCAAATTGCAAAATAATGCCAATTACGCGTGAGCAATTCAAAAGTTAAATATCCGCAAGATAAAACCGCCAAAGGTCCAACTACAAAAACCATCGGACATTTAAAACTTCTTTTTAAATTTGGTTGCTTAACTCGCAAAATCATTACTGCCAAAGCCACCACAATAAAGCCGAATAAAGTGCCAATGCTCGTCATTTCGCTTAAAGTTTCGAGTGAAAAAATGCCGGCGATTAAAGCCACCGCAACAGTCGTGAGTAAAACACTAACATGTGGAGTGTTATATTTTTTATGAATTGAACTTAATTTTTTTGGAAGCAAGCCGTCGCGCGACATTACGAAAAAAATTCGCGATTGACCGTAAAGCAAAACCAATAAAACCGAAGTGATGCCGGCAATTGCGCCCGTTGACACCAACGCTGAACCGATATTGCTTCCATTATCGCGCAATGCTCTCGCTAAAGGCTCGGGATTATTAAGTGTTGAAAAATTTACAATCCCGTTAAGAACCAAAGCCACCGTGGCGTAAAGAATTGCGCAAACTCCGAGTGAAAAAATTATGCCGATTGGCAAATCTCGTTTAGGATTTTTACATTCTTCGGCGGTTGTCGCCACCGCATCAAAACCAATATAAGCATAAAAAATCGCCGCCGCTCCCGCCATAACTCCGCCAAAGCCGAAAGGCATAAAATTGCTATAATTTTCTGGCTTGATCATCGGCGTCGCCACCACTAAAAAAATAAAAATTACCGCCAATTTTACAAAAACTAAAATACGAGTAAACTTAACGCCCTGTTGAGTTCCGACATAAAGCATTGAACCGATTAATAACACAATTAAAGTTGCCGGTAAATTTATGATACCGCCTTCGCTCGTTGGCTTTGTAAGCATTTCGGGCAATGAAATTCCTACCGATTGCAAAATTCCGACCATATATCCCGACCAGCCATTGGCAACCGCCGACGCCCCGATGCCATATTCGAGAACCAATCCCCAACCAACTAGCCACGCCACAAATTCGCCGATAACCGCGTAGGTGTAAGTGTAAGCGCTTCCCGAAACTGGTACCATCGAAGCGATTTCCGCGTAAGCAAGTGCCGCAAATAAACAAGCCAAAGCGCCGATTAAATAAGATAAAGCGATGGCGGGACCAGCGTGCGTAGCTGATGCAGTTCCCGTAACAACAAAAATTCCCGTGCCGATTGTGCAACCAATTCCGATCATTATTAAATCAAAAGCGGTGAGAGATTTTTTGAAAGAATTTTTTTGAGAAGAAGCGATTAAGTCTTCGATTGATTTTTTGCGAAAAATACTCATTTAAATAATATTTGGAAATTAAAAATTTGTTATAATCAAAAATAAACTGCGGTTTTAAACAATCTAGTAAAAAAATAAATATGCTAATTTTTCGAATTTAATTCATGTAGAAAATTTGAACTTATAAGAATTGAAACTTCAAGGGAGAGTAAACTTTAAAGCTAATCGAAAGCAACCAGATTAATTTTAAAATTTACTCTTTAAATTTATTTTGTTTTCTTTGCCAAAACACTTTTTTTATAACCATAAAAGAAATAAAAAATGATGCCGATAATAAACCAAATTAAGAACGGCTTATAGTGATCTTGCAATAATTTTAGAATCAAAAATCCGCATCCAATAATTGACAAGGGCGCAATGATTTCAACGAAAGGACATTTAAAAGTGCGCTCTAATTTTGGTCTTTTGTAACGCAAAATTAAAACTCCGACCGAAACTAAGCAAAAAGCAAAAAGCGTCCCGAGACTACTCATGTCGCCCATCGTGCGAATTGGAGTAAAGCCTGAAATTATCGCAACGGCGATTGTTACAACCAAAATTGAGTAAGATGGCGTTTGATGTTTTTTGTGAATTTTTGAGAAAAATTTTGGAAGCAAGCCATCGCGAGAAATTACGAAAAAAATACGCGATTGACCATACATCATCACCAACAACACCGTTAACATTCCGGCAATTGCGCCCGTTCCAACTAATGCCGAACCGATATTGCTTCCGTTATCTCGCAAAGCTTGCGCTAGAGGCTGAGGATTTCCCAGAGTTTTATAATTAACGATTCCCGTTAAGCATAACGAAACCACCACATAAATCACCGCGCAAATAAGAAGCGAACCGATAAGTCCGATTGGCAAATCTCGTTTAGGATTTTTACATTCTTCGGCGGTTGTCGCCACAGCATCGAAACCCAAATAAGCGAAAAAAATCGCCGCCGATCCGGCGAAAACTCCCTTCCAACCGAAAGGCATAAATTCTTGATAATTTTCAAATTTAATGTGAGGTACCGCCACTAAAATGAAAATGAAAATTACGACTAATTTTACCGAAACCAAAACACGATTGACAATTACGCTTTCTTTGGTTCCGATGAATAAAAGCAAACCGATAAAACAAGATACGCAAACCGCCGGCAAATTAATTATGGCGCAATAAGTTCCGTCCGCGCAAAGTTGCGATGGCGCTTTGGTGAGGAATTCGGGAATTACAATTCCGCCTTGTTGCAAAATTCCGACCAAATATCCCGACCAGCCCGCCGCAACGGTTGAAGAAGCCACGGTATATTCCAAAATTAAACCGCAAGCGACTAGCCACGCGATAAATTCTCCCATAACCGCGTAGGTGTAGGTGTAAGCGCTACCCGAAACTGGTACCATCGACGCCAATTCGGCGTAAGCCAATCCGGCAAAAACACAAATTATCGCCGAAAATAAAAAAGATAAAGCAATTGCCGGACCCGCATGCTCAGCGGCGGCTTGACCCGTTAAAACAAAAATTCCCGTTCCAATAATTGAGCCGATACCGATAAATACTAAATCAAAAACTCCTAAAGTTTTTTTAAGAGTATTTTTTTTAGCTCCTTCAAGAATACTTTCGAGAGATTTTTTACGAAAAAGTGATTTCATTTTTGATATTTTGATTTTTTTTAACAATGCTTAGGAATCCTAAAAAACTTTATAAAATTTATCAAATAAATTTTATAACAAAAACAATATTTTAATTAATTGTATTGAAAATTATAATAAAATCTTTGCGAATTTGGCAATTCACCGGCGACGAAACTCTACTCAGAATAAAAATAAAAAAACCCAAATCTTATCGCGAATGGGCGAATTTACTTCGCCCGAAGCGATTCGATATTAAGCTAAATTTGCTTTAGCAAATTTAAGTAAATCTTATTTTGCGTAAGCAAATTTAAGTAAATCTTATTTTGCGTAAGCAAATTTAAGTAAATCTTATTTTGCGTAAGCAAATTTAAGTAAATCTTATTTTGCGTAAGCAAATTTAATTATTCATATGAAAGCAACTCCTCTTCGGCAATTTCTTGAGTTATAACATCATTATTCATTAAATCTTTTAACGAATCTTTGAGAAGTAACATGCCATTTTTACGACTTAATTCAATAATTGAATTGATTTGCGGAATTTTATCTTCGCGAATTAAATTACGAATCGAAGCGTTTGCCAACATAATTTCAAAAGCCGCGCATCTTCCGCCGTCGCGTTTTTTAACCAATCTTTGCGAAATAACCGCTTTAATTGAACCCGACAAAATAGAGCGCACCGCTGATTTTTCTTCCGACGGAAAAACATCAATAATACGATTTATAGTTTGCGCCGCCGAATTAGTGTGAAGGGTTGCCAAAACTAAATGTCCCGTTTCAGCCGCGGTTAACGCTAATCGGAAAGTTTCAATGTCACGCATTTCGCCGACCATAATAACATCGGGATCTTGACGCAAAGAACTTTTTAACGCCTCGTTAAATGTATTGGTATCCGACCCTAATTCGCGTTGATTAATTAGAGAACGCCTATTTTCAAACATATATTCCACCGGATCTTCGATGGTAATAATATGGCGCATAAAATTGTTATTAATGTAATCGATTATGCCCGCCAAAGTGGTTGATTTTCCGCTTCCCGTCGGACCCGCAACCATAATCAAACCTTTTTTTAATTTTGCCAAATCTTGCACAATATAAGGCGCATTTAACGAAACTAAACTTTTAATATCTTTCGGAATTAAACGAAACGCCGCGGCCGGTCCAGAAATAGTGTGATAAGCGTTAACTCGACAACGATAATTTTCGCTAGTTTGGATTGAAAAATCTATTTCTCTATTTTCAATATAAAATTTCTTTTGTTGTTCATTCATGATTGAATAAAGCATGTTATAAACATCTTCTACACTCAATTCTTTAGTGTCTCTGTAATCAACTAAATCGCCATCAAGTCGTAAAATTATTCGATATTTTGATGAAAGATGAACATCGGAACAATTTTTTAATCTGGCTTCTTCAAGAATTTGATGGATCATATCATTTGTTTAATTTTCTCAATTCTTCTTTTCACAGAATCTAAAGCAATTTCGCGGTTAGAATTGTCGTTGTTTTTTACAACCGCCGAATACATTTCCAAAGCTTTTTCATATTCTTTATTTTCATCGTAAAGCACTCCAAGATTGTAACAATAATCGATATTGGCATAATCTAATTCCAAAGCTTTTGTGTAATTTTTAATTGCCGAATTATAGTCAGAAATTTTTTCATAAGCCAGCGCCATGCTCGCAAATAAATAATGTCTTTCGGGATTTTGTAAAGTGAGTCGGTTAAGCATATAGATTGCCTCGCGAGGACTTTCTTCAATTAAAATTGCGATAATATTATTGATAATTTCATCTTTATTTTCTGCATCGCCTTTGAGCAATTCATAATAAATATTTTTGGCTTGTTTATATTGAGCGAGCCTTTGATAAACAACACCTAAAGAATATTTTGCGTAAAGATTTTGTGGCTCTTTTTGTAAAATTTCTTTGTAAATTTGAATAGCAATTTCATATTGCCCAACCAGCACCGAATTGTAGGCTAATTTTTCTTTTTCGCGAACATCTTTATCAATTTTAACTTTATCGATTAAAACAATATTCATCTCTTCGGGCGTGTATTTTTTTTCATCTTCATTTTTTTCTGGAGCGCTTCCCATTGTGGGTTTGTCGACTAAATTTGTGCCATATTCATTATTATAAACATCAAATCTTTCTTGCGTTGATTTATCGAATAATAAATTTTTTTCAATTTCTCGAGTGAGGTCGGAGTTGCCAATATCAAATTGCGCTTGGGCTTGTTGAATAAAAAAAGTTGTTAAAAATAATGCGCAAGATAGGAATTTTATTTTAAAAAATGTAGGTTTTTTAATTCTCGGCATTTGAAAATTTTTCAATTTTTTTTTGGTTTTTTAAATATATCATTATCGCCATAATTGAAGCGGATGTAATGCCTTGAATCTTGCTTGCAACCGCAATAGTTGCTGGTCGATATTTTGACAATTTTTCCCGCACTTCGTTAGACAAACTTTGAATCAAACTATAATCAATATCAAGAGGGATTTTCATTTTTTCTTCTTGACGAAAAATTTCAATATCTTGATTTTGTCTTTTCAAATATGATAAATAAGTAGCATTAATTGCAACTTGTTTTTTTGTTTCCAGTTCAATTTGGGAAATTTCTTCTTTCCAAATTTTTTCAATAATTTCAAAATTTATTTCGGGGAATGAAAGCAATTGATAAGCGCTTCTAATCACTCCATCTTGCTTAATTGTTACTCCAAAATTTTCTAATTTTTTTGGCGAAATTTTTAAGTCTTCCAAAATTTTTGTGGCTTGCAAAATTTTATTTTTTCGAATTAAAAATTTTTCCAATCTACTTTGCGAAATTACACCAAATTTTTCACCAATTTCGGTTAAGCGCAAATCGGCGTTATCGGCACGAATACTCAAGCGATATTCCGCGCGCGAAGTGAGCATTCTGTATGGCTCGGAAGTTCCGAGTGAAGTTAAATCATCAATCATAACGCCGATATAACTCGTTGAACGATCCAAAATAAATTCTTCGGTATTTTTTAAAGCTTTTAAGCCGGCATTAATTCCGGCGACAATGCCCTGCCCGCCCGCTTCTTCGTAGCCGGTTGTGCCATTAATCTGCCCCGCAAAAAATAAATTACGAATTTTTTTAGTTTCGAGTGTTGGCAATAATTCGCGCGGATCGACATAATCATATTCGATGGCATATCCCGCTTGCGAAACCACGCAATTTTCCAAACCTTTAATTGATTTTAAAAATTGTATTTGTACCGCGAGTGGCAAAGAATTTGAAATGCCGTTTGGATAAATTAAATCACTGTCTAAGCCTTCTGGCTCTAAGAAGATTTGATGTCGCTCTTTGTCATAAAAACGATGAATTTTATCTTCAATCGATGGACAATATCGCGGACCAACTCCCGAAATTCCTCCGCCATACATCGCCGATTCATGAAGATTTTCTTTAATAATTTCGTGAGTTTTTTGATTGGTGTAAGTAATGTAGCAAGCCGTTTGTGGCACTTCAATTTTGTCGGTTAAATATGAAAATGGTTGAGGCGGATTATCGCCCGCTTGAATTTCAAGCTCAGAAAAATCGATCGAACTTTTTAAAATTCGCGGAGGCGTTCCGGTTTTCAAGCGCCCGAGATTAAATTGATATTTTTGTAAACAATTCGAAATGCCGTAAGACGCTTCTTCGCCAACCCTTCCCGCTTTAGTTTGTTCTTTGCCGATATGAATAACTCCACGCAAAAAAGTGCCGGTCGTCAACACCACCGATTCGGCGTAAATCGTTTCGCCACTCGCCAAAATTACACCTTTAATTTTATTATTATCAATTATCAAATTCTCAACGGAATTATAAAGAATTGTCAAATTTGGATAATTTTCAAGAATTTCTCGAATGGCAATTTTATAAAGTTTGCGATCGGCTTGCGCCCTAGGTGAATGGACCGCGTAACCTTTTGATGAATTTAAAATCCGAAAATGAATTCCCGCTTTATCAGTCGCCCGACCCATAATTCCATCAAGCGCATCAATCTCGCGAACTATGGTGCCTTTGGCAACCCCTCCGATTGCTGGATTGCACGACATTTCGCCCAAATTTTCAAATTTCTTGGTGATGA
Organism: uncultured Alphaproteobacteria bacterium; assembly: GCA_903858915.1. Taxonomy (GTDB): domain Bacteria; phylum Pseudomonadota; class Alphaproteobacteria; order Rickettsiales; family UBA1997; genus CAILUF01. The sequence continues at coordinate 7,358 of CAIOKL010000042.1, forward strand.
GCAAACTATCCGCGCCCATTCTAGCAGAAGCGCAAACCGCCTCAATTCCGGCATGACCCGCACCGATTACGATTGTTTGAAAATGCGTTTTTAAATTTATGCAATTATTCACAAATAAATTATATTGATGATTTATTTTTTAATTTGAAAATTAATCTTGAGTTAAAAATATCTATCTCAAAATAAGAATTAGATTATTTTAAATAAATCAAAAATATTCACAAGAAATTTTAGAATTATATATTGATTTGATGGATTTTTTTAAATTATTTTCAGCTAAAGTTTTGCAAATAATGCAATACCATTTCCAATAAAAAATATTTTGCTTAATTTAACATTTTTTTATTGGA
>CAIOKL010000043.1 GCA_903858915.1 uncultured Alphaproteobacteria bacterium
TCGCCTGCTCCCCCTCAAGGGGGGAGCTACAGCCTGAAGCACTTCCGAGCTTGTAGAAAATTGTAGGGGCGTAAGCCGCAAGGGGAGGGTGATTCAGAGAAAAAAAGTAACTTGGTATCTTTTTCCCGTCGTTGCGTAAGCGCGACCAAAATAAACTTCGTCGCTTTAGCGCGACCAAATAATAATTCGTTGCGTAAGCGCGACCAAAATAAACTTCGTTGCTTTAGCACGACCAAAAAAATTATTTTAAAAAAAATTTGCAAAATCTAAATCCCGTCGTCGCTTTAGCGCGACCAAAATAAACTTCGTCGCTTTAGCACGACCAAAAAAATTATTTTAAAAAAAATTTGCAAAATCTAAATAATTAGACAAAATTATATTATAAATAATTTTAAGCTTAATTTTTTCACAAAATGACTTCAAAAAAATTCGTATATTCTTTTGGCGACGGCAATTCCGAAGGTGATGCCTCGATGAAAAATTTATTAGGAGGAAAGGGCGCTAATTTGGCAGAAATGTCAAAAATGGGTTTGCCGGTTCCGCTCGGCTTCACAATTACCACCGAGGTCTGCGATGTATATTATAAAAATCAAAAATCTTTTCCGGAAGAATTAAAAAACCAAGTCGAAAAAGCCTTGATTCATATTGAAAATAAAATTGGCGCAAAATTTGGCGATGAAGAAAATCCATTATTATTTTCAGTGCGATCAGGCGCTCGCGCTTCAATGCCGGGAATGATGGACACAGTTTTGAATTTAGGTTTAAATGATAAAACCGTTTTGGGATTGGCAAAAAATAGCGATAATAAAAGATTCGCTTTTGATTCTTACCGTCGCTTTATTCAAATGTATTCCGATGTGGTTTTGGGTGTTGATCATTATAATTTTGAAACAATTCTCGATGATAAAAAACAAGAGTTTGGAGTTACTAACGACACCGATTTAAACGCTGAACAGCTTCAAGAAATCGTTGAGCTTTTTAAGGCTGAAGTTAAAAAAGAATTGGGTTACGATTTTCCGCAAGCCGTTCATCTGCAATTGTGGGGAGCGATTGAAGCGGTGTTTGCTTCATGGATGAATGATCGCGCCATTACTTACCGTTATTTAAACAATATTCCGGTTGAATGGGGAACGGCGGTTAATGTGCAATCGATGGTTTTTGGAAATATGGGTGAAAGCTCGGCAACTGGAGTTGCCTTCACGCGCAATCCATCGACGGGCGCCAAAGAACTTTATGGCGAATATTTAATTAACGCTCAGGGCGAAGATGTTGTCGCCGGAATTCGCACTCCGCAATCGATTACAATTCAAGGCAAAGAGCAACTCGATTCAGTTTTGCCATCGATGCAAGAAACTATGCCCGAAGTTTTTTTAGAACTTGAAAAAATTTATAAAAAACTTGAAGCGCATTATCGCGATATGCAAGATATTGAATTTACCGTACAAAATAAAAAATTATGGATGCTTCAAACGCGCTCTGGCAAACGCACGGCGCACGCTGCCGTAAAAATTGCCGTTGACATGGTTAACGAAAAATTGATCGATAAAAATGAAGCTTTATTGCGCATTGATCCGGCAAGTCTTGATCAACTTTTGCATCCTACTCTTGATCCAAAAGCGCAAGTCAAAATTATTGCCAAAGGTCTTCCGGCTTCTCCCGGAGCCGCTTCGGGAATCGTAGTATTTTCATCGCAAGAAGCGGAGCGTCGTTCAGAAAATGGCGATAAAGTAATTTTGGTCCGAGTCGAAACTAGTCCCGAAGATATCAAAGGCATGCATGTTTCGCAAGGAATTTTAACGGCGCGCGGTGGCATGACTTCGCACGCGGCGGTTGTGGCGCGAGGCATGGGAACGCCATGCGTTTCTGGCGCAACGGGTTTGCATGTTGATAATTCTGGTAAATTTTTTAATGCCAACGGCACTAAAATTAAAGAAGGTGAAGTCATCACTATCAATGGTTCAAACGGTGATGTAATTCTTGGAAATGTTCCAACTTTAAAACCAAATTTATCGGGTGATTTTGAAACTATAATGCTTTGGGCTGATGAGGTTCGTAAACTTAGAGTGCGTACTAACGCCGAAACTCCGCTTGATTGTCAAGTGGCGCGTGATTTTGGTGCGGAAGGAATCGGATTATGCAGAACCGAGCATATGTTTTTTAACGAAGATCGAATTATCGCGGTGCGCGAAATGATTTTGGCGGAAACTCTCGAAGGACGCAAAAAAGCTTTGGCAAAATTATTGCCGATGCAAAGAAAAGATTTTGTCGAAATATTCAAAATTATGGCTGGATTGCCCGTCACTATTCGCTTGCTCGATCCGCCACTTCACGAATTTTTACCGCACAAAGAAAGTGAAATTCAAGAAGTTGCTAAAGTCGCGGGTGTCGAGGTTGATTATGTCAAGCATCGCACGCATCAATTGCAAGAACAAAATCCAATGTTGGGGCATCGTGGCTGTAGACTTGGAATTTCTTATCCAGAAATTTATGAAATGCAAGCGCAAGCTATTTTTGAAGCGGCGGCGATTGTAAAAAAAGAAACAAAAAATGAAGTTTTGCTCGAAATTATGATACCTTTGGTGGCGACTCAAAAAGAAATTCAAATCATGCGCCAATTAGTAACAAAAATTGGAGAAGCGGTTGTGAAAGAGCAGGGCGTTGAGCTTAAATACATGGTTGGAACCATGATTGAACTGCCTCGCGCTGCGTTAGTTGCCGATAAAATTGCCGAAGAAGCCGAATTTTTTAGCTTCGGAACCAACGATTTAACGCAAACCACTTTTGGTTTATCGCGCGACGATGCGGGTAATTTTTTAGGACATTATCAAAAAGCTGGAATTCTCGAGAAAGATCCTTTCGCCGAGCTTGACCAAGAAGGAGTTGGCGAACTTATAAAAATCGCAACTCAAAAAGGTAAGCAAACTCGTAAAGATATTAAACTTGGAATTTGCGGAGAACATGGCGGAAATCCAGCTTCGATTGAATTTTGCAATGATGTTGGTTTGCATTATGTTTCATGTTCGCCTTATCGCGTTCCGATTGCTAGACTCTCAGCGGCGCGTGCGGTTTTAAGAAATAAAAAATAATTATTCAACAATAAAAGTTTTTTAATTTTTGCGTAAAAAAATATAAATCTTTATAGTTAATAAAATGAAACAGATATTGATAACTTCGCTAAAAAGTTATCAATATTGTGTTACTATCAAAATGTTTTGTTAAAATAAAAAATTGATATATTTATCAAAAATATTAACAAAACAACACTGACCATGAATAATTTATATAAAATCATTAAAAAAAATATCATCAAAATTTCAACAATAATTTTGTTTTTCGTTCTCACGGCAAATAGTGCGTGCAATCAAGAGGGTAGAAGGGGAAATGGTTATGGTCTTGGATATAAATCATCAGAATTTTATAAAAATTCTAAATAATTTTTTTGTAGCATTTTTTTAGTTAAAAATAAATGCTAAAATTAAATTTATTTAATATTCGGTATTATCAATAATGAAGCTTCTGAGGCGCTCAAGCTCAAGCAAATCTTTTCCTTTTACAAAATAATCTTTGGCACCTAAATCGAAAGATTGCTTCTTGAGCGCTTCGTCTTCTCTTGCGCTAAAAATGGCGATTGGAGTTTTAATAGCTTTGTCTTGCGCTTCTTTAAGCATGGCGATTCCTGAAAAATCATGCATCGCTAAATCAAGTAAAATAATTCCGAATTGTTCAATTGTATAATTTTTATTTCTAGAATTTACTAGATCTATAAAATCCGCTCCGCTGTTGAAAATAATGACTTGATGACCGCGATCTTTGACTTCATTTTCAATAATTTTTGCAAAAAGTTTGGCTTGAATATCTTCATCCTCAACATATAAAATTAATTTTTTTGGAGAGGTGGAATCGTTGTTTTCCATGTTGCAAAAATTAAAAATTTAACGATATGAAGGTGAGCCAAATGCCAATATTGCCAATTATCGATAAGCGCAAAATCCATTTTAATTTTGGATTGGTATTTAATGAATCGCCAAAGCGATTTCTTAACGCGTTGCCGGCTTGAACCCACTTAAATTGGTTGTCATATATTTTTTCTAGCTCTTCTTTTGCAAGTTCTTTTTGTGATTTTTGCATATTGATTTGGTTTATTTTTTTAATTTTAAAAAACAATTTGAGGCAAGACCGATGGCGATTTTTTCCTCTAAAGATTTTCTGAATTTTTCACGATCAGCATCATTTTTTAACTCGTCAAAGTCAACAATAATGCTATATAATTCGGTGGAAACTTTAACTATTGTGTCTTTATCAAACTCGTCGCCATAAAATTTAAAAGTCATATTCATGGCTTCGGAAAGTTGCTTGCGACCAGAGTCGCTGAAAGGCTTGATTGATTTGCCGGTTAAGATGGCATCGGACGAGACCTCTAAGGCATCGGCAAGTTTTTGCAAAACTTCGTTCGAGACGCCACTTCTGCCGTTTTCAAAGCCCGAAAGAAGTTGTTTGCTAACTCCTATTTTAACAGCCAATTCGCTTTGACCAATCTTTTTATCTTCGCGAATTTTTTTTAGAAAATTTGACATTCACTTGTTGGAAAAATCGGTTTAATTTAATTATGGATTTAAAAAGATTGATGGTGCAGTTTTAATTTGTTAACTTGTTTTGAAAATTAAAAAATTAATTCAGAATTCAAAGTTTTGCTTTATATATTTTTATTTCAATGTTTTTTTAAAATTATGATTAATTTTAAAAATTTCATGATTTTTATGATTCAAAATAAGAAAAAACCGCCCCCCGATAATTTATAACAATCTTACTAACAATTAATGCGGTAAGAAAATTAAAATTAACAAAAGGCGGTTTATAATATAGTAATTTATTTAAATGTTAAGCTTTTTATTGAAAAAATATACTTCTTAACTTTTTTATTCAACAATTATATTTTTTAACTTTTCTTATCATCTTTTACTTCATATTCACCATCAACAACTTTTCCATCATCAGAAGATGAAGAGTCGTTTTTTGGAGCCTCATCAGAAGCGCTTTCACCTTGTGGAGCGCTTTGTGAATTTTTATAAATCGCCTCGCCAAGTTTCATGGAATTTTGCATCAAACTTTCGGTCGATTTTTTGATTTCTTCGGCGCTTGCGTCAGATTTAGCGATGTTTTCTTTAAGATTTTTTAAATCTTCTTCAATCGAAGCTTTGATTGAAGAATCAACTTTTTCGCCATGTTCTCGTAAAGATTTTTCGGTTTCATAAATCAAGGAATCGGCTTGATTTTTGGCCTCGATTAATTCTTTACGCAATTTGTCGGAAGAAGCATTTTCTTCGGCATCGCGCATCATTTTTTTAATTTCTTCTTCGGATAATCCGCCCGAAGATTGAATGCGAATTTGTTGCTCTTTATTTGTCGCTTTATCTTTCGCCGAAACTTTTACAACGCCATTGGCATCGATGTCAAATGAGACCTCGATTTGTGGCATTCCTCTAGGTGCCGGAGCAATTCCTTCGAGATTAAATTCTCCAAGTAATTTATTGTTAGAGGCGATGTCGCGCTCACCTTGGAAAACTTTAATTGTAACCGCAGTTTGACTATCCGCCGCGGTTGAGAAAATTTGACTTTTGTTGGTTGGAATAGTTGTATTTCTATCGATTAATCTAGTAAATACACCGCCCGCGGTTTCAATTCCAAGAGAAAGCGGAGTAACATCTAAAAGAATAACATCTTTTACATCGCCTTGCAATACCGCGCCTTGGATCGCCGCGCCAATTGCCACAACTTCATCGGGATTAACGCTACGATTTGGTTCTTTGCCGAAAAGTTTTTTAACGGTTTCGATTACTTTTGGCATTCGGGTCATACCGCCAACCAAAATAACCTCATCAATATCGGAAGGCTTTAATCCAGCATCTTGAAGAGCATTTTCGCAAGGTTTAATTGTGCGCTCGATTAAATCTTCGACCAATTGTTCAAGTTTAGCTCGAGTTAATTTTACATTAAGATGCTTTGGGCCAGAAGCGTCGGCGGTTATGTAAGGTAAATTAATTTCAGTTTCTAATGTTGAAGATAGTTCAATTTTAGCTTTTTCCGAAGCTTCTTTTAATCTTTGTAAGGCCAACGGATCTTTCGATAAATCAACGCTGTTATCTTTTTTAAATTCATCATTTAGATATTTTAAAATTCTCATATCAAAATCTTCGCCACCTAAGAAAGTGTCGCCATTTGTTGATTTAACTTCAAAAACTCCGTCACCAATTTCAAGAACCGAAACATCAAAAGTTCCGCCACCTAAATCATAAACCGCAATTGTTTGACCGTTTTTTTTGTCGAAGCCATAAGCTAAAGCCGCCGCGGTCGGTTCGTTGATTATTCGCAAAACATCGAGTCCGGCGATTTTTCCGGCATCTTTTGTTGCTTGTCTTTGAGAGTCGTTGAAATATGCGGGAACGGTGATTACGGCTTTTTCAACTTTTTCACCTAAATAACTTTCTGCCGTTTCTTTCATTTTCATGAGAGTGTAAGCCGAAATTTGGCTTGGAGAATATTTTTCATTTTTAACATCAACCCATGCATCGCCATTAGCTGAAGCCACTATTTTGTAGGGAACTAAGCCTTTATCTTTTTCTGTTAATGGGTCGTTATATCTTCTGCCGATTAAGCGTTTAATTCCAAAAATTGTATTTTGAGGATTTGTGACGGCTTGTCTTTTTGCCGGCGAGCCAACAACTTTTTCACCATTTGAAAGAAATCCAACTATTGATGGGGTGGTTCTTGCGCCCTCTGAATTTTCAATAACTTTTATATTTGTTTTACCTTCCATAATTGCGACACAAGAGTTAGTTGTGCCCAAGTCTATTCCAATAACTTTTGACATAAGATTTAAAAAATTTATTTGAAGATTTGTAATAAGAATTTTTGTAAAAAAACTTGACTCAAAATATAATTAATATAAAAAGTTTTACAAGAGTATAAATTTAAAATTCATTTAATAATCAATTTTCTTTTAGCAAATAATAATGTCGTGCAAAAATAACAGAGCTTTTAGTTTGATAGAAATATCTGTCGTTATCGTAATCGTAATGATAATGATTGCCGGACTTTTGCAAGCTTCTAGAGTTGTTGGAAATATGAGAATTGCCACCGCTAGAAATGTTACGCAAAGCTCGGCAATGCCTTGGATTAACTACATCGTTACTTGGTATGATGCAACCGCTAGCGACGCTTTTCTTGAAAGTGAAACCGACGATGGCGATAAAGTTAGTCGCTGGAATGGAGCTGAAGTTCGATATTCAGATCGAATAAATCTCGATCAAATTGATGATGCAAAAAAACCAATTTATACTTCCAACGGAATGTATGGTTTGCCCTCAATAAAATTCGATGGAGTTGATGATTATTTTGGATCGGAAAATCTTGAGCAGGCGGTTTTAACTTATCGATCTGGAACTGTTTTTGTGGTTTTTGAACCGAAAACAATTTCAACAACAATTAAGCGCTCAATTTTTTATCAGCCCACAGAATGCGGTAGAGAATTTGATGTGGGTTATGGTTTTGGTGGTGGTCAAGGTAATTTTGGATTAGCTTCTTCTTCTGGTTTATGTGGAGACACTAATGCCACAACTTCGGGGCCTGATTTTGTTGTTCAGAATGAAAAAATTGTAGCTTCGTTAGTTATTTATCAAGCACCGATGGTTAAAGGCGATACTTCTAATATAAAAATTTTTAGAAATGGTTATTTGGCGCAAGAAACTAATTCCAAAGTTAACCTTGGATATAACAGCGCTTTAATTGAAAATACTAAAAAATATGCCGATGGTTCTAGTCGAGTTTATGTTGGTGCCAGAAAAACTAGTGACTCAGCAGACCCGTCTTCATTTTTTGAAGGATTGCTTGGCGAAATGATTGTTTTTAACCGCTCTTTAAGCAATGAAGATCGCAAAGAAATCGAAAAATATCTTGGTAAAAAATGGGGCATTAAAGTAAATTATGGACAATAAAATTCAGCCATTTCATTTGGCGATGCCAGTTAACGACTTATCCGCCACTCGCAAATTTTATGGTGAATTGCTCGGTATGGAAGAGGGGCGTTCTTGCGAACATTGGATTGATTGGAATTTTTTTGGACATCAATTTGTTACGCACTTAAATCAAGAAAAATCTCAAAAAATAGTTAATCAAGTTGATGGTCACGGTGTTCCCGTTCCGCATTTTGGAGTCGTTCTCGAGTGGGAAGTTTGGCATAAATTTGCTGAAAATCTTAAGAAAAATTCCATTAAATTTGTTATCGAACCTTATATTCGTTTCAAAGGACAAGTTGGCGAACAGGCAACAATGTTTTTTTGCGATCCAAGCGGTAATGCTCTTGAGTTTAAATCCTTCAAAGATATGTCTCAACTTTTTGCAAAGCATTAAATTTGCTTCGCAAATTTAGGAAAAATTTGAATCGCTTCACGGCGAGTAAATCGCCGTATCCGCGATAAAATTTTTGGTTTTTTGGAATTTGTTGGTGGATAAACGCTTCATCTTTTTTTTCAAAAAAGATTCGCGACTGGGACCGCGTCGCCTTCGCTCCTTGTCCCGTTATTCGCTAAAAATAGCCGTTTAGGCTATTTTTTTTATGCGAATAACCCCGCAAGGGGAGGGTGATGACCCCGTAAGTTTGACGAGTTTTTTTAAATTGGAAAAAATAAAAGTAACCCGGTACCTTTTTCTTTTTTAAAACCCCTCACCCTAACCCTCTCCACGCAAGCGGGGAGAGGGGATTCGATGGATTGTTTTTTTGTGATAAATAAATAACCGGAGAAGAAATTAGATCGATTATTTTTTAGTTAAAAACGAAAAAATTGTAGAAGTTTTAAATTATTTGAGAGAGTTTTTTAATTTATCTTTTAAGTCTTTTAAATCCTGCCTCGAGGTCATTTTTTAAATCTTCGACATCTTCTAATCCGATGTTGATTCTTAATGCGGTTTTATTGCCATAGGAATATTTCGTTGCCGTTCTAATGCTAGAAGCATCAAAAGGAACAATCAAAGATTCATAACCGCCCCACGAATAGCCCATGCCATAATAATGCAACTTATCCAACATTCTCGCCAAAGCTTCGTTGGAATATTTTTTATCGAGAATTATTGAAAACAAGCCGGCCGCACCGGTAAAATCTCTTTTCCATAATTCGTGATTGGCATCGCTTGGCAAAGCTGGATATAAAACTTTTTCAACTTCGGGACGCGATTCAAGCCAAGTCGCCATTTCCAAACCGGATTTAAAGCAATGATCCATTCTTAATTTGGCGGTGCGTAAACCGCGTTGAACCATATAAGATGAATATGGTGCCGCGGTTGCCGCCATATATCTAAACGCCTCATACATCACGCGAAAATATTTTTCTTGAACCGTGATTGAGCCCATCATAATATCGGAATGACCGTTGATATATTTTGTCAAAGCCATTACCGAAATATCAACGCCGTGATCAAAAGATTTAAAATAAATTCCGCTCGCCCAAGAATTATCAAGAATCGTCACAACATTATGTTTTTTGGCAATTTTACAAATCGCTGGAACATCTTGAATCTCAAAGGTTTGCGACCCAGGGCTTTCCATAAAAATAACTTTAGTATTTTTCTTAATTAATTTAGAAATTCCGGCGCCGATATGTGGATCAAAATAAGTTGTTTCGACTCCAAGTTTTTTTAAAAATTTATCGGCAAAACCGCGAGTTGGCGAATAAACATTGTCAACGAGCAACATGTGATCACCTTGCTTTAAAAAAGCAATTAGTGCGGTGTTAATCGCTGCCGCGCCCGAGGCAGTTACAAAGGTGTTATAACCGCCTTCAATTTCAGAAATTGCTTGCTCTAAAGCAAAATTGGTTTGCGTTCCGTAACGACCATATTTTAATTCGTAAGGTTGCACCAAATCGTTGTTGGAGTAACCTCGCTCGGCATACATAAAATCTTTGTATGTTGGAAAAACGATTGTCGAAGTTTGATAAATTGGCGGATTAACCATCCAGCCTTGCTCTTTGGGATTTCTACCAGCATGAATTATTCTTGTAGCTTCGTGCATTTTTTTGTCCATTTTGTCCATATAGTGTTACCTCAATTGATTGTCGGCTGAAATTAATGGTCCAAGTTTTTTACCGGCTAAAATATGGACATGAAAATGTTTTACGGTTTGATGAGCGTCGCTTCCGTTGTTGGTAATCAAGCGAAATCCAGCATCAACAATTTTTAAATCTTGAGAAATTTGTGAAACTTTTTGAAAAAAACTGGCAATTTTATGAGGAGTTTCTTTGCTTACAAAATCAATGAAGTCAATAAATTCGCCTTTTGGAATAACCAAAACATGAATTGGAGAAGCCTTTGAAATATCGTAAAAAGCTAAAATATTTTCATCTTCATAAACTTTTTTTGCCGGAATTTCTCCGCGAATTATTTTGGCAAAAATATTATTTTTATCGTAAATCATTAGATGTTAAAAAATAATTACAAATCTACATTGATTAAAATCTAAAATAAAAAATACAATTTGCAAGAAGGCATTTTTTAAAAATTGTCGTTGTTATTTGTCAAAAACAAACTAATCTTTTTGCAAAAAAATTAATCAATTCCAAAGAAAATGACCGAAAATAAAAAAGACCAAAAAATTGATCAAAAATTTTATACAATTCCTTTGCGCGACATTGTAATTTTCCCGAAGATGACTACAACCATCTTGGTCGGCAGAGAAAAATCAATTAACTCAATTGAAGAAGCCTATTTAAAAAAAACGCCAATTTTCGCTATCACTCAAATTAATTCTGATAGCGATGATTTTACTAAAAAAAATCTTAATAAAGTTGGAACAATTTGTCGAATAATTGAATTAATAAAAACCCCCGACGGCAACTTAAAAGCCATTTTACAAGGTTTTATAAGTGCTGAATTAGAAGAAATTATCGAAGATAAAAAATATTTTTTCAGCAAAGTGGCGGTTATTATTCAACAAAAAATTGATGAAAAAGATAAAGATTTAATCGGTTTGGTTAAATCATGTGCGGAAAGTTTTTCAAAATATTCGCAACATAATAAAAAAATTACCGCCGAAACTTTGAGCGAAATTACTAAAATAAAAACCACGCAAGATATTTTATATTTCATCGCCGGCCATGTAAATTCATCGCTTCAGCAAAGACAAAATATTTTAAACGAAAAAGATTTGAAGAAGAAATTTTATAAACTTCTCGAAATTATTAAAACTGAAATCGAAATTAGTGAGGCCGAAGAAAGAATAAATCGTTCAATTCAAGAAAAATTTACCAAACATCAAAAAGAGATTTATTTTAACGAACAACTTAAGAATATTAAAAAAGAACTCGGGCAAGATGAAGACCCTGAAATCAAGGAACTAAAAGATAAAATCGCCAAGTTAAAATTATCAAAAGATATTCGTAAAAAATGCGATAATGAATTGCAAAAATTACAAAAAATGAGTCATTATTCGTCGGAATCGGGAGTTGTGCGCAACTATTTGGATTGGATAGTTTCTCTGCCTTGGTCTGAACAATCCGAAGCGATTCACGATTTAAATAATGCCAAAAAAATTCTTGATCAACATCATTACGGACTTGCCAAAATTAAAGAAAGAATCTTAGAATTTATCGCGGTGCAAATAAAAACCAAAGGCGCACGCGGTCCAATTCTATGCTTGGTTGGAGCGCCCGGAGTCGGCAAAACTTCTTTGGCGAAATCAATCGCCGAAAGTTTAAATCGCAAATATGTCAAAGTTTCTCTCGGTGGCGTTAAGGATGAGTCGGAAATTCGTGGACATCGCCGAACCTATGTTGGCGCGATGCCGGGACGAATTATTCAATCGATGCGCAAAGCTGGCACAATTAATCCGTTAATGCTTCTCGACGAAATTGATAAAATGTCTAGTGATTTTCGAGGCGATCCATCGTCAGCGCTTCTAGAGGTTCTTGATCCCGAACAAAATAATAATTTTTCCGATCATTATTTGGAAGTCGATTATGATTTATCAAAAGTAATTTTTGTAGCAACGGCAAATACTTTAAATTCAATTCCAATTCCGTTGCGCGACCGCATGGAAATAATCAATGTTTCGGGTTACACCGAAAGCGAAAAATTGCAAATCGCCAAAAAGCATATCACGCCAAAATTAATCAAAGAAAATGGCTTAAATGAAAAAGAATTTTCAATCGAAGACGAGGCAATTTTAACGCTAATTCAACGCTACACATTCGAGGCGGGAGTTAGAAATTTAAATCGCGAAATAGAAAATTTGATTAGAAAATCCGTAAAATTAATTGTCACCAAAGAGATCAAAAAAATTAATATCAACAATGATAATTTGCAAAAATATTCAGGTCCCGCCAAAAAAGATTATGGAAGGGTTCGCAAAGTTGATTCGATTGGCATAGTTACGGGAATGGCTTATACGCAATATGGCGGAGATTTGCTTGAAATCGAAGCGTTAAAATTTGAAGGAAGTGGAAAAATTCAAATTACGGGAAGCCTCGGCGATGTTATGAAAGAGTCGGCGCAAGCCTCGCTAAGTTATGCGCGATCAATCGCCAAAACTTTAAAAATCGATGCCAAAAAATTTAATAAATTTGATTTTCATATTCATGTTCCCGAGGGCGCGACTCCCAAAGACGGACCTTCGGCCGGCGTTGCTTTGTCGGTTTGTTTAGTTTCGATTTTGGGTGAATATAAAATTCATCGCGACATTGCCATGACGGGCGAAATAACTTTAAGTGGCAAGGTTTTAGAAATCGGCGGGCTTAAAGAAAAACTTTTGGCGGCTTTGCGCGGTGGTATCAAAAAAGTTTTAATTCCACAATCTAATGTTAAAGATTTGGAAGAGATGCCAAAAGAGGTTTTAAATAATCTTAAAATAGTTCCGATAACCACGATTGAGGAAGCTTTGAAAGAATGTTTGATTATAA
>CAIOKL010000044.1 GCA_903858915.1 uncultured Alphaproteobacteria bacterium
CTCGATACAAAAGATGCAAAACATGATACACAAATTATCAAATACATTAATGAAATCAAAGACATTGTGCGGGGCGATAATATTAAATTAGCTAAATTTGATTTTGATTCATATTTAGAGTCATCTATTACTAATAAATTAAGTTTAGACAATCACCTACATGTTGCTTACGCCGTTGGAAACACCGATGCCATAATGATTTTACAAGGAATTATGGGATATAATAGTATCCATAAAAATGCACTCGATCAACTTCCGTTACAATTATTTCCTCCTGAACAAGGAGATAAAAAAAAATCAATAGTCAGTTTTAATGTTGTATTGAATGGATGCAAATCTCCCTTTGAAAAGTTAACTCATACATTTAAAAGTTTAGGTAGTGATGAATTAAAAAAAGAATTATTTTCTGATTTTTTAAAACATAAAAAATTACTTTTCGAAAAGCGATTTTATTCTAATGGTGAGCGATTTTCTAGAATCGAAACAAAAGAAATCGAAACAAAAGAACTGGAGAGTTTTTTTAGTTCTTTTGTTGAAGATAAAATAGCTTTAGATGAATTAAAAAGACTCTGCGAAAGAGATGAGGGTTTTTCTACTTCGGTGAAGGAAATTAAACAACTGAAAAAGGCTCTTGAGGGAGAAGTACCAACTCCTAAACCTAAATCTTTAACAACTTCAGTTGGATTTGAAGCTCTTAGAAAAAGTCCAGCTAAAAATATAGCCGAAGCCAAACCTCCTAGAAAAAAAGGAGATGGAAAAACTGACTCCGCCGATCCAAAATTAGGCATTTTAGACTCCTCACCACCTCCCGCTAATCATTTACAAACTGGCGCTTTAGACCCTGTCAAAACTTCTCAAGATATTCGTAGTATTTCCGATCCAATTTCATTTGAAGCCGTTAGACCAGAAGGACCGGATTTTGCCAAAACTATCTCCAATTCCCCAATTCAAAATGATGTTGCAACAGATACTTTAGCTCAATATATTCAGCCCAAAGTTACCAGCATCCCATTGGAGATCCAAGCTCAATCAACAAATTCTAGCGTTAGCGCTTCGGATTCCAAAGACTTAGATGCCCCTCCAACTCAAACTCCGGTAAGTTCCGCGGGAGATATTTCCGTCATCACCGTCTCGAAATTAGCTGGCGCTCGTGATCCAAATAGCAAATCCCCATCCGAACAAGATTATGAGAAATTAAGTGATATGTTAACGGGTAAAATATTAGTGGGCTCAAGATCCGTTCAAGCTTATACAGCCCCCCAAGAAGACACTTATTCACTATTATATTCACCATTAAATATATTTAATGTTAATTTCAAAGATACTCATCCAGCTGGTAACGATGGAAGGAGCCATGATGATCATAAACTAAAAAATGACTTTCATGCTATGTTTGATCCTTTGGTTGATAAAATTTACCAATCCGATATAAGTTTTAACAAAAGAAAATTAACAACTTATCTTTATGCAATTCTGGCAATTTCAACTGGAGAAGAAGAGTCAATTAATAGTTTATATAATTATTATGATCACCTTAAGGGCAATAGTGCTGATGATGCCGTATATGAGGGAATTGGACATGGCTCTTGGATCGAAAAGCCAGAGCATTATTCAAAATTAAAGGGAATAATAAAAGAAATGGATAAAGTTTATGAAGCAGGTTTAGCTAAAGAAACCTTGGCTTTTAGCGAAAAAAATTTAAAAGACTGGTTGGATAAACAATGCCATGAAAAGAGTGTAAAAGAATTTAAATATTCCGATAACGAGAATTTTGTTAAAAATTTGATCGATGAATTTAAAGGAATTCAAGATTCCGCCACTTATTCAAGTGGCATAAAATCTGAATCGGAAAAGCTCGAAGAAAATTTAAAGGAATTTTTACAAGAAAATACTAAATTTTTGATAAAATTAGGGAATACTATTGTTGCGGTAGATGATGAAAATAAAGCTTTGGCAAATCATTTAATGGATGATTTATTTCAAAAAATGTCATCAAAAAATTCCAATCAGAAAGATCCCCTTACGAAAAATTATCAAAGTGAAAAATTAACGGAATTGCGCAATGATTTTCAATCAAAAATTCAAGCATTTTTGGAAAAATTATCAAATACTCAACTACCGAATTACAAACTACCGGAATTTGATGTGGACGATCATTTAATTCTTGAATTAATTTTAAAAATTCCAACCAATATCGATGATATTTTAAAAATAAAACTTAGAGAAAGCGATCCTGAAAAAGATAAGGAAAATAAGAAAAAAATTAAAAAAAAA
>CAIOKL010000045.1 GCA_903858915.1 uncultured Alphaproteobacteria bacterium
CGTTCAATATTATCGATAATGATTTTGTAATCTTTGTAAACCGGATTATTATATTTTTCGAGATCAATCATATCCTCTAAATCATTCTCAATGTAGCCGTCTCGACTGATTTCAATTTTGATAACAATGCGGGTTTTGCTTTCAAATCCAGATTCCTCTAAGGCTCGTTTGTAACAAAGTTTAAGTTGAGATTGAATATTAATGGTTTCTCTAGTTGAAAGTGTCGAACTTTGATCTTCTTCGTTAATGTCTTTGAAGGCTTTTAAATTCATGGCTTTGGCGGAATTTTTATCTTCTTCTTTTTTATTAGATTTTTTTGAATGAGCAGCTTTTTTAGTTTCTTCTTTTGGTGGAGTTTCTTCTTCTTTTTTTAGAGGTTCTTCAATTTTTTTCGGCGCAATTGGTTCTTCTTTTTTAATCTCGTTTTTGGGAGATTCAATTTTTTCAACTTCGTTTTCTTCAGCTTTTTCTTGAGGTTCTTTAGAATTTTCTTCAGGCTTTTGCATTTGTTCATTAATGGGCGGGACGCCTTTACTATCAATGGTTATGACGCTTACCATAATTTCTTGTTCAGCTTCAATTTCTTTATTATCTTTTTTAATAAATGCAAAATAAATCGCCGAAAATAATAAAAAATGAACGAATAAAGAGTATAAAATATTTTTTATCATTTAACAATGTTGATCTTTAATTTCATTTTGTCGTGCATGTGGCGGTTTTTAGCGTTTTTTATGCAACGAATTTATTGTTTTTACAAAGTTTATTTAGGAATTTCGGTAACTAATACAACCTGAGCAAAACCCGCCAAGCTAATGGTTTTAACGACATCCATAACCCTTCCATAATCTAATTCTTTATCAGCTCTTACGAAAATTTTACGACTAAAATTATTTGCTGAAATTTCTTTGAGGCGAGTGGCTAAAATAGCTGATTTTATTGGGTCATCTTGTAAAAAAATTGAGCCATCGGACTTTACGGAGACAGTGATGGTTTGTAATTTTTCTTCATTGGCGGTTTCAACTCCTTGAGGTAAATTTACATCGACCGAGCTTGTGAGCATTGGCGCCGCGACCATAAATATAATTAGCAAAACTAACAACACATCAACGAATGGCGTGATATTAATTTCGCTAATAACCGCGCGCTTATTGCCATTTTTTTTTGGTGAAGAAAATGCCATTTTAAAAATTATTCGTTGTTGCTATTTTTTAATATAAATAATTTATCGGATAATTTGCTTTGAAAATCAATGTTTTTCAGCTGAATTGAAATAATTTGTTCTAGATCGTTTTTAACTTCCATTTTTATAAATTCAAATGGGTCTAATTTAAAAATTAAACTAAATTCGCCAGCCTCTTTGCGATTTTTTTTCATCACCGAAACTTTTATTTCATTATTATTTTTTGTTATGTTGGTTATTTCAACATCTTTGGCAGAAAATGAAATATTGGGACGAGTTAGAAACGAAGCGGGCGTTGTGTTGGTGCTAAGTTTTGAGATTTCATCTAATTCAACATCGTAATAAGATAAAATTGTGCCATTTACAACGATTAAAACTTTTGGCTCCGCTAAATATTCGACGCGCATTTTGCCAGAAGAATTTTTGTTTCGTGATAAATAAAATTTTCCTTCAACGACACTTCCATTGCTATTTTGAATAAATTTACAATTTAAATCTTTGATGTTGTTTAAAAAACTTTCGATTTGCGAAAGTTCTTGTTGATATTGATCAAGAAATTTTGATTGAGCAAAGGATGATTTTGTGGTAAATATACAAAAAAAAGCTATGCACAATTTTAGTGCATAGCTTTTTCTAATAAAATTTTTTAGTGAATTATACATCTTTGGAATAATATAATTTTTCATTTAAGCCACCTTCGGTTTTGTCAACTATAAGAGTGATGGCGCTGTCTCCGGTAATGTTGATGGTGGTGCGAACCATATCAAGAACGCGGTCAACTCCAAGAATTACTACGATACCTTCGACGGGAATGCCGATTGAACCAAGGACCATACTCATGAAAATAATTGAACCACTTGGAATTCCGGCGGCGCCGATTGAACCAAGAGTGCAAGTTAAAATCAACATCATGTAATTGTGGAAAGTAAGATCGATACCAAAACCTTGTGCAAAAAATAAGGCACAAATTCCGAGATAAATCGCGGTTCCGTCCATGTTTATACAAACGCCGAGTGGCATCAAGAAATTCGAATTGGTTTTAGAAACCCCCAATCGATCTTGAAGTTGAGTCATTGCGGTTGGAAGCGTCGCTTTACTGCTACTTGTAGAAAAAGCAAGTGATTGGGTAAAGAAGATTTTGCGATAAAATGGTAATGGAGAAATTCTTGCGAAAAAGGCAATTAATAATCCAAAAATAACATATTGAACCAAGCACGCTAACAAAACCGTGAAGATTAATCGAGCTAGGGATCGTAGTATTTCGGGACCCTGATCGGCAATTGAAAATGCCATGTAACCAAAAACTCCGAGTGGCGCAAGTTTGATAATTATTTCGATTGTTCTAAAGAAAACAGCGGCTCCAGAATTTATAATGTCTTTGATTGGTTTAGCTTTGTCGCCAACCATATTAATGACAACTCCAAGGAAAATTGTGAAAACAATGATTTGAAGATATTTGTCATCAGCCATTGCTTTAATTGGGTTGGTCGGAATTAATTCGATTAAAAAATCTTTAGCGGATTTTTCAGTTTTAGCAACCGCTAATGTGTCAACAAAGGCTTTTTGGTTATCGGTTTCGGATTGCTTTATCAGCTCCTGCATATTTACGCCCTTTCCAGGTTCTAAAACATGTCCAGCGGTTATGCCGATTAAAACTGCAAAAACTGCGGTTAAAATATATGCGCTAAAGCCTTTGATTCCGACTCGCGTGAAATTTCCTTCGCCACTAATTGAAGTGATACCAGAAAGAAGTGCGAAAAAAATCAATGGAACAATAACCATTTTTATGAGGTTCATAAAAATTGTGCCAAAGATTTTTAATTCTCTAGCGACATCTTTTTCAAGAGTTATACCAGCAATAACGCCAAGAGATAAACCAATAAGAACCTGCTTCCAAAGTTTCATAAACTGTTAAATTTTAGTTAAAGATTCGATATTTCCGGAGCTTTCGCGCTCAACAAAGATCATGAATAAAAGTGTTTTTTTGATGAATTAATTTAAGAAAAAAATTCTTATATGCTAAAATTTTTTTGACTATTTAGTTTTCGAATTTAAATCTAATATTTTAATTCTTCATAAATTTTTATCAAATAACCTAATCCTATAAAATTTTAATGTCAAAATTTTTTTTATAAAAAATAAAAGTGGGATAAAATATAATTTATAATTTGACTTTAAATTTTTTCTTTTTTAGTTTAATAAAAATAATAAAGAATATTTCTGAAAAGACTTTTAAGTTTTAATCGAACAAAATCATGAAAAAAATATTATTAACATTAGTCACTATCCTTACTGCATTTGTAAGTCATCAAGAAGCTTTCAGTGGAACTAAATATACCAACATAGGAACTGGAGCGATTACGGGGGTTTATTATCCAGCCGGCGGAGCGATTTGTCGCCTTTTAAATCGCGGAAGAAATGAACATGGAATTAGATGTTCGGTTGAATCTACGGGCGGTTCGGTTTCAAACCTTAATGCCATCAGAAATTCAGGAATTGAATTTGGTATTGCGCAATCCGATTGGCAATATAATGCTTATAATGGTTCTGGTTTTTTTGCTGATCAAAGTCCATTCAAAGAATTGCGTTCAGTTTTTTCTCTTTACACTGAAACCTTCACCGTCGCTGTGCTAGAAAAATCTGGAATTAAAACAATCGATGATATCGTTGGCAAAAAAGTTAATTTCGGTCCACTTGGATCAGGAATGTACGCCACTATGGAAGTTTTAATGGGCGTAAAAAATTGGAAAAAAGAAACCTTTTCAACAATTTCATATTTACAACCATCTGAACAGCCATCAGCACTTTGCGATGAAAAAATCGATGTCATGATTTACGCCGCCGGAAATCCAAATGGCGTTTTGCAAGAAGCAACGCAATCTTGTAAAGTAAAATTAATTCCAATTGATGCCAAAACGGTTGATAAATTAATCGAGCTAAATCCATATTATGTAAAAGCTGTTGTTCCGGGTGGTATGTACGCCAATAATCAAGAAGATATCCAAACTTTTGGAGTTAAAGCCAGCTTGGTTACTTCGGAAAAAATTGGTGACGATGTAGTTTACAACATCACTCGCGCGGTGTTCGAAAATTTTGATAATTTTAAAACTCTTCACCCAGTTTTTTCTTCATTGAAAAAAGAAGATATGGTTAATCAAGGAAACTCTGCGCCAATTCACGCCGGAGCTTTAAAATATTACAAAGAAGCTAAATTAATAAAATAATTTAATTTTAAATTTAAGCTTAAAAATGATTTCAACAATTAAGTATTTTTCATCACTTTTGCTTGTTGTTATATTATTTTCTTGTGCATCTTATAGTCCAATTTTTGACAATAATAAAAAATTTATAGAAGTTGGTCCGAAGGTTGCCAATAAAGAGTTCGAGGAATGCAAAAAAGAAGCCGAAAATTATTTAAATCAATATAAATTAAAAAAAGCTTCGAATGAAGCGCGAAGAAAAGCCATAATCGGCGGTATATTTGGTGGTTTGTGGGGTTTGGTTTTTGGCAATTCAACGCAATCAATTATTGAAGGAGTTGTCGGAGGTTCGATATTTGGTGGACTCTACGGAGGCATATCTTCGCTTGGTGAAGATAAAATCAAACCCGATGAAGTAAAAAAGAATTACATTACTCGATGTTTAAATCG
This sequence comes from uncultured Alphaproteobacteria bacterium, assembly GCA_903858915.1. Taxonomy (GTDB): domain Bacteria; phylum Pseudomonadota; class Alphaproteobacteria; order Rickettsiales; family UBA1997; genus CAILUF01. Next base: position 4,831 of record CAIOKL010000045.1, read on the forward strand.
AAAAGATTATGAAATTATTGGATGGTATTAAATGACAAATATTTTTTCTTATCGTGGCATTATGCCAAAAATCGAAGAATCTTCTTTTATCGCACAAAATGCGGTGATTACGGGCGATGTAAAAATTTCCAAAAATTCTAGCGTGTGGTTCGGTTGCGTGTTGCGAGGTGATGTTACAAAAATTGAAATTGGTGAAAATACTAACATTCAAGATAATTGCGTTCTGCACGGCACGCGTCCAAATCACGCGCAAAATAAAACTGGATCTGAGGGCGCGCCAGTTATAGTTGGAAGCGGAGTCACGATTGGTCATAGCGCCATTATTCACGCTTGCATTATCGAGGATAATGCTTTTGTTGGAATGGGTTCGATTATCATGGATTTGGCTCGCGTTGAACAATACGGAATGCTGGCCGCCGGCGGAGTTTTGACTCCTAAAAAAATCATTAAATCCGGTGAAATTTGGGCTGGAAATCCTGCTAAATTTTTTCGCCAAATGACTCAAATCGAAAAAGATTATATTAAAATTTCCGCACAGAATTATATCGAATTAGCTAATGAATATCGCCAAAAATAAACCCGAAATTCAAAATATTTTTTCTTTATTGCAGAAAAATTATTTAAAACTTATTTTTACGGCGTTTTTTCTCGTTTTAATAATTTTTACAATCGCTTTTGTTGTAATTTTTTATTGCGATATTTTTTATAAATTTAGCGATTTAGCGAAAGATAGAATTGTTAAAAATCCGCAATCAACTTTTATAATAACGCCTTTATTATTTTGGCTTTCGGCTTTTTTGTGTAAAAAATTTGCCTACAATCCTTTCGGGAGTGGCTTAGATAACATTACTCTCGCATTAAAAAAACTCGAAAAATATCCTAATAAATATAAAAAAATTACCAATTTTATTGGCTTTAAAATTGCCATTATAACATTTTTTAGTTCGTTGATTTCAACTTACTCCGGCGGTTCTTTGGGTCGCGAAGCCCCTTCGATAATGATTGCGGTTAGTCTGGTGATGGGAAGCGCTTATTATTTGCGTAAATTTTTGTTAAAAATTACCATAGAATCGTGGATTTATGTTGGTTACGCGATCGGCTTGGTTGTTGCTTTTAACGCACCAATCGCCGGTATTATTTATGTCATTGAGAAAATCATCAAGAATAAAGCTAAAAATTATTTTAAGGCTTTGTTTTTGAGCGCTGTGGCAATTATTATTTTAATATTTTTATTAAATAATCATTTGCCAATTTATCCAGTTCAAAATATTAAAATAATTAGTTTTAAATATTTACATTATGTTATTTTTCTTGCAATAATTTGTAGTGTTTTAGCATTTTTGTTATTAAATATATGTAGATATTACTATCAAAAAATAATTTTAATTAAAAATTATAAATGGCATTTTATTCCAATAATTTTTGGATTATTTGTGGCAATTATCGGCGTTTATTTTGGCATTTATTCAATCGGCGGAGGAATAAGAACCACAAATCAAATTTTGTCTAATCCTCAAGAAATGTTTGGTTATAAAGAATTTTTCGGAAGATATTTTTCGACAATTTTTACGCATATTACCGCAAGTGCCGGCGGTTTGGTGGCGCCCTCGATTGCTCTAGGCGCGGTAACGGGTTCAATTTTTGGCTCTTTTTTTGAAAATGTGTCGCCGTTAATTTTTGTAATTGTTGGAATGGTGGCTTTTTTATCGCCAATTTTAAATGTTCCAATTACTTCGGCGATTGTTATAATTGAGTCAACGAAAATTGATTATTCAAATTTTATGATTTTATTAATCGTTTCTTTGATTTCATTTTTTCTAAGCATTATTTTAAAAAAAACATACTCTAAAATTCGTGTCAAATTATTTAAACCAACAACAAATTAATGAAATATTTAATTTAGCAATCAATGCGGGAGAGATTGCAAAACAAGCCTTTCTTACAAAAAATTTTGAAATTTTTAGCAAAGAAGATCGCTCAAAAGTTTCGTCAATTGATATTGAAATAAGTAAATTAATTCAACAAAAAATTCCGCAAATTATTCCAAATATCCCGATAGTTTGCGAAGAGGGCGAGGTTCGCGATTTTGAAAATGACATGTTTTTTTTAATTGATCCAATCGACGGCACTTCGAGTTTTATAAATAATAGCATTGAATTTTGTATAAATATTGCGTTGATTAAAAATAAAAAACCAATTTTTGGATTGACTTACGCGCCTTTGTTTGAGGGCGGAAAGATGATTTTTAATAATCATCAAAACCAAATAGTTTTACACAAACACAATGAAAATAAAAATTTTTTCTTAGATAAAAATATTTTTAGTGGAGATTCATTAAAAATAATTACAAGCTCCCGCACCAAAGACGAAGATGTTAAAATTTATATTGCACAATTTTATCCACAATTTATAAATAATTTTAAGGTTGAAAAATTATCTTCCGCGGTAAAATTTTTTAGAATAATTGAAGGCGATGCAAATCTTTATCTTCATTTTCGTAAATCGATGGAGTGGGATACCGCTTCAGGACACGCTTTGCTTGATTTGTGCGGTGCTAAAATTAAAACCTTAAAAAATGAAAATCAAAAGTTTTTTTTGGGCGAAGAGTTGCAATATAAAAAAAATAATTTTATTAATAGTGGCTTCGTTGTTGCTAAATAATTTTTTTAAAAATGGTTAGAAAATTTAGTTTAAATTGCAAAGTTGGTCAACAAGAAACGACAATCAATCTTTATGTCGGCGATCCGCAAGAGACTTCGCATCCAATTGGTTATCAAATGAAATATTTAAGCCAAAAGGGGGTTTCGGTGCCTGAAAATATTGTCAATTCTTTGAGTTCTTTAAATGAAATTGCCAAAAGAAATCGCGTGCCTTTTGAAGAATTATTTCAATATGTAAGTGATCAATTAAATTCTGAAGATGCCGTAAAAAATGCCTTTAGTAAATTTAATGAAATTAGTCGCTCGGTCAATGAAGAACAAAATAAATAATATACAAATAATTAGTCGATTTTAAATTATGAAAACAAAAAAAATTGCAGTTTTATGTGGCGGTTGGAACTCGGAACGAGAAGTTTCTTTGCGTTCGGGGGAGGGCGTTTATCAAGCTTTAGTGAAGCTTGGATATAATGTTGAAAAAGTTGATTTTTCGCATCAAATTTTCGAAGATTTAAAGCGAATCAAGCCCGACATTGTTTTTAATTCTTTGCATGGTCAATATGGTGAAGATGGTCGAATTCAGGGTGTTCTTGATATTCTTGAAATTCCTTACACGCACTCTGGATTGTTGGCTTCCGCGGTGTGTATGGATAAAATTTTAACGCGCAAAGTTTGTGCGATTGAAAATGTTGCTTCGCCTAAATATAAAATTTTAAACAAGGGCGAAGATGAGCAAAATAACCAAAAGATTTTTGAAATCGGCAAGCCTTTTGTAATCAAGCCTATCAATGAAGGATCGAGTGTTGGAGTTGAAGTAATTTTACCTAATTCAAAATTCAATTTTAGTGAATTTAAGTGGCAATATGGCGATCAAATGATAATTGAAAATTATTTAGCCGGTCAAGAAATTCATGTGGCGATTATGGATGGCAAAGCTTTGGGAGCAATAGAAGTGCGCCCTCACGGCTTATTTTATGACTATAATTGCAAATATACCGCGGGAATGACCGATTATATTATGCCCGCCGAAATTTCCGCCGAAAAATATGCCGAAGCTTTAAATCTTGCCGAAATATGCTACAAAGCCACGGGTTGTCGCGGTATTGGTCGAGTCGATTTTATTTTAAATAACAAAAATTTTGGCGATAATTTATTTCATTTGCTTGAAATAAATACTCATCCGGGATTTACTCCCACTTCGCTTGTTCCCAAAATCGCCAAGCATGTCGGAATCCAATTTGAAGATATTGTTGAATTTTTGATTAAAACGGCAAAATGCGGATAAAAAATTTCCAACAAAAAATTAAAAATTTTTTTCTTACCAATTTCTTTTGGCGTAAAATTAAAATCACTCTAAACGGCTTCATTAAACCTATTTTATTAAGATCATTTTTTGGTTTAATCGCCGTAATTTTCATCGCGTTAATCGCAATTCAAATCTACAAACCAAAGCTTTCGGATCAAATAAAAAATAAAGGCGCTAATTATTTTTATCGATATTTTAAACTCGATAATTTTAAATTTTCCGAAATAAATATTTCTGGAAATAAGCGAGTTAAAGACGAAGAAATTATCGAAATTATTAAAAATTTTGAAGCCGAAAAAGGCGTTTTAATTGGAAAAAATTTAGACAATATTGACTTATTGCCGTTGGTGCAAAATTTAATTGATGAAATCAAATTAAAATTAAATTGGATTGACAAAGTAACAATCAAAAGATTGATGCCGGACATTCTAAATATTGAAGTCGAAGAGTATCAACCATTCGCAATTTGGATTAATGAAGATAAAAAATTTATTATTGATAAAGAGGGAAATTCGATTCCTTTTCTTGAAGAATATGAGCAAAGCGAAGAGTTTAAAAATATGGTAATTTTGTCGGGCAACGGCGCCAATGAAAATGCCAAATCTTTGTTCAATATTTTGGTGATTAATTCTGAAATTAGTCAAGATATTTATTCGGCAAATTGGGTTGGAAATAGGCGTTGGGATATTCGTTTTTTTGACGGGCTTTTGGTTAAACTTCCCGAAATTGAAATTTCTAATGCGTGGAATAATTTAATAAAAATATATTCGGCTTCAAAAAATGATAAAGCCATCAAGTCAATAGATCTAAGGGTTAATGGCAAAATTTATTTGCAATATTATAATAAAAAATCCTTCGAAGTTAACCTTCACAAAATCTAGTTTTTATTATAAATTTTTTCACTATTTTATTTTTTAAACCCACGATTTTAGATC
>CAIOKL010000046.1 GCA_903858915.1 uncultured Alphaproteobacteria bacterium
AGCACGTCGCCCTTAGTTACGCGACCATCTTTGCCAGAACCAGCAATTGATGAAGTGTCGATATTATTTTCCGTCGCCAATTTTTTGGGAGCGGGAGAAAGTTCATGTTGCGACGAAATTTTATTTGAAGCAACTGAAGCTTGTAAATTTGGAGCACCTTGCGTAGAAGCCACTGGCTTGGCTTGAGACGAACCTCCTTCTTGCATTAAAGCCACTAAATCGCCGACTTTAACGCTATCGCCTTCTTTAACTTTTAAATCAGAAATAACGCCATTGGCGGGCGCGTTGACTTCGAGCGTAACTTTATCGGTTTCGAGTTCGAGGATTAATTCATCGGCCTTAACCGCATCGCCAACTTTTTTGTGAAGCTTAGCGATTGAAGCTTCGGAAACTGATTCTCCAAGAGGCGGAACTTTGATTTCAATGGTCATAATTTTATGATTTATTGTTTATTAATTTGGTGAGAGACATTTTATTGCCAATAAAATTTTCGTCAATGGCTTTTTTGTATTTACAAACTTTGACTATTTCTTCTTTTTAAATCAAACAAAAAAGTATTTTAGGTCGCGATGGAATTAATTTATTTTAATAAAAAATCCTCGGTTTGATTTCAAATCGAGGGTTAAATTATCGAAAATTATTTTGCTAAATTGAGTATTTTAAACAATTTCTACAAAGAAAGAATTCTAGTTTTTTTAGGCAATAATTTTGGATCGGGCGGAGAAAATGATTTAGCATAACTCACTATCGTAGAAGGCTTATCAAGCTCCCACGGCGATTGGCCTTCCGCATATATCGGCTCAATCGGTTTAAACGGAATTTCGAAGCTTTGATTTTGCGGAGTTAAAGTTGGAGGGCTTTCGGGAGAGTTTAATTTTTTATAAGAATTCAATATTGAGTTGAAGGATTCTAAGTCTAATTCTATTGGCGATTTACTTTTGGCATGAATTGGGAATGATGGAAACAACGCGACATCATTTGCAAATCTTAATTGCGAAAGTGTTTTTTCTTCAAATTTCTCAACTTCGACCAACCTCGAATCTTCGATTTTTTCTTGATGGGATAAATAAATTTCTTGAGAAGGACAAATTGATATTTGAACCGACAAATCATCGTCAAATTTATTTTGAGAAAAACAATTTTTAAAAACTCCAATAATCGTTTTTCTAATTTTTGATAAAACCCACGGACCCAATGAAATAAGCTTGCTTGGATTGGTTTTTTTATCTTTATTTTTTTTGGTTGCGACGACTCTTCCGTGACTATCGCTGGCTTTTAAATTGGTGGCAAAATTACTAAAAATTTCTTGCAATTTTTGAACAGATTCCGCTGATTTATCGCTTTTTTCCTCAACTTTTTGACAAATTTTATCAACCGTCAAATGTAAATTTTCGACAACTTTTGAAAATCTATCTTGCCTTAAATTCGCAGATTTTTTTGATAATACATAAGAAATTAGAGGCACGATCGGAATAATTGAACCAATTACCGAATTAACTATAAAATTGGTGGTTTCGGCGAGCGATGAAAATCTTGAGACGCCCTTTTCAGTGGCTGATAAACTGGCTCCAGAAAAATAAGATAACATGCGATAAATTCCCGAATTATCTTTTTTTTTCTTTTCATCAAAGTCCAACTCAAAACCAAATTTTTCCATAAAATCTTCTTGCATTTTTTTGGTCGCTGATTCTAATTTATTAGCAAAATGTGAAGATAAATGTCCGAGATTTGCAATATTTCTTTTGGCTTGCGATTCGGCTACCGAAGAAGTTCCAACCACCCCAATCGCACAAGCAATTCCAGCAATTGGCGAGGCAAAGAAATTCAACAATAAAGCGCCTGAAAGACCCGCAACATTACAAATTGCCACATTAAATCTGGTGTCAAATTCTTTATCTAAATTTTCTTGATTCCATTTTTGTAATGATTGTAAAAAATCTATTTGAGGATTTTTATGATTGAAAATTTTTTCTTGGTAAAATCTTTTGAAAATATTGACAACATTGGCTTGATAAGCATCGCCCAAAAATGATTTATCGAGATTTGCAATTAATTCATCATCGGATTTTACGCCAAGACCCCGCAGAAAATCTTGCTTCAAAGACCCAACTTCAACATTAAAAGAACTTTCAGGATTTCTCATACAAATTATATTATTAAAAAATTAATAATATAATTTGTAAAAGTTATTTTCTTTTATTGCTTAATATATTTTTATTTTTTTAAAATATAAAATATATTGTTTCAATATATTGCGATTACACTTTCAAAGCTTCGTCGATTAATTTTTTTTGCTCGCGTGAATGATAAGAGCCATAACCCGTTGCCGGAGAGGCGCTGGCAACTCTTCCAACATATTTAGCGCGCGAATTTTTATGTTTATTTTCAATCAAAACTTCTTCGATTAAATCGTCAACAAACTTCCACGCACCCATATTTTTCGGCTCTTCTTGACACCAAATAATTTCGGCATTTTTATATTTTTTTATTTCATTTGCCAATTCTTGATTTGGAAATGGATAAAGTTGTTCAAGACGAATAATCGCTACATCATTGATTTTATTAGCCTCACGCGCTTCGATTAAATCATAATAAATTTTTCCCGAACATAAAACCAAGCGACGAATTTTTTCATCGGCATTTAATTTATGCGTTTCGGGAATTAAAGTTTTGAAATTTTCCCCGGTAAATTCGCTTAATTTTGAAACCGCCATTTTGTGACGAAGTAGCGATTTTGGAGACATCACAACCAATGGTTTACGATCCTTGTTGTGAATTTGGCGACGCAATGCGTGGAAAAAATTGGCTGGGTTGGTAATGTTAACAACGCGCAAATTATTGTCGGCGCAAGCTTGCAAATATCGCTCGAGTCGTGCCGAAGAATGTTCTGGCCCCTGCCCTTCAAAACCATGAGGCAGTAGCATTACCAAACCTGATTTTCGCAACCATTTTACTTCCGAAGATGCCACAAATTGGTCAAAAATAATTTGCGCACCGTTGGCAAAATCGCCAAATTGCGCCTCCCAAATTGTTAAAGCATTTGGTGCCGAAAGTGAATAACCATATTCGAAGCCCATCACGCCATATTCCGAAAGCACCGAATCATGCACTTCAAAATGTACTTTATCAGAAATTGAATTATAAATATTGTGTTTTTGCGCGGTTTTTGCGTCATGCAAAATTGAATGACGATGCGAGAAAGTGCCTCGCCCAGCGTCTTGCCCAGTGATTCTAACTACATGACCTTCATTGATTAAAGAGGCAAAAGCCAAACTTTCCGCCGTTCCCCAATCAATTTCTTTACCGTCTTCGACCACCTGTTTTCTAGCTTCGACCTGACGAACAATTTTTGGATTGGCGTTAAAATTTTGCGGAATTGTCGTCATTTTTGCGTTCAATTCTTTAAGAATTTTTTCAGCAATCGCGGTTTTAGGAATTGAATTATCGCCATCTTTAATGTGCGACCAATCGCCTTTAAGCCAATCAGCCTCTAGGGCTTTATAAGATGAAGCTTTGTTGAATTCATCATTCAAAAATACTTCAAAATCATTAACTAATTTTTCATATTCGACTTGAGAAATTGAATTTTCATTTAACAATTTTTGTGAATAAATTTTTTCAATCGAAGTTTGGTCTTTAATTTTATTATACATAATTGGTTGTGTATAAAGTGGCTCGTCGCCTTCATTATGACCATATTTGCGATAACAAACCACATCAAGAACAATATCTTTTTTGAATGTTTGGCGATATTTACTCAGGATTCCAGAAATTTTTACCACCGCTTCAACATCATCACCATTCACATGGAAAATTGGCGCATCGATTGATTTTGCTAAATCCGAAGCATATTGCGTACTTCTAGAGTCTGTAGGGTTAGCGGTAAATCCGATTTGGTTGTTTATAATGATGTGGATAACTCCTCCGGTATCATAGCCCGCCGTGCCGTTCATCAATAAACTTTCGGCAACCGAACCTTGACCAGCAAAAGCCGCATCGCCGTGAATCAACAACGCCAAGGCTTGTGTGCGTGATGCATCTTGCAATAAATCTTGCGTGGCACGAATTCTGCCAGCCACAACAACATTTACAGCCTCAAGGTGCGAAGGGTTAAACGCCAATGATAAATCGATTTTTTTGCCATCAATTTCACGACTCGAAGAAAAACCCGCGTGATATTTAACATCACCCGATTTCGTAATTGACTCAGGAATTCCCGGCGTGCCTTGGAATTCAGATAAAAGGCGATGGTAAGGCTTGCCCATTACACCCGTCAAGGTATTAAGTCGACCACGATGCGCCATGCCGATAATAATTTTTTTCACTCCGCTACGCGCCGAAGCATCAATAATTTTTTCAACTGCACAAATTGAAGATTCTCCACCTTCGATTGAAAATCTTTTGGCACCGGGAAAGCGCTTGTGGAGGAATTGCTCGAAGCGCTCGGTGCGAATAATTTCTTTTAAAATTTTATGTTTTTCAGTTTTTGAAACCGTTTCGAAAGCGCTATTTTCAACTTCGCGAGTCAACCAATCTTTTTGTTGTTGATCACGAATATATTCAAATTCACAACCAATTGTGTTGCAATAAATATAGTTTAAATTGGCGATTGCTTGCGTTAATTTAACTTTTTGACCGCCATAATTAACTTCTTTTTCTAAATCGGAATTTTCGATGTCGTTATTTTTTAAATCAATTTCTGGAACGAATTGTGGCGGGGTTAATCCAAGCGGATCAAGGTTGGAAGCCAAATGTCCAAATCTTTTATAATTGGCAATTAAATTTTGTAAACGAATATTTAAATCTTTCGAAGCAATTTGCGGAACATTTTTAGCATCTTTTTTTGGTAATTCTTTCGGCGCATTCGAAGAAATATCATAATCTTGCGAACCTACAACTTTAAGGTTTCTCTTACCCCAAGACGGACCGTTATAATCGGCTAAAATTGCCTTAACTTCGTCATGATTTTGCGAAAAAAATTCTGCCCAAGAAACATCAACCGAAGTTGGATTTTGAGAATATTTTTGATAAAGTTCATTTATAAAAACAATATTGGCACTAAAGAACGGAGTAGTGTTTTCAAGTTGTTGCGACATATTTAAGTGTTTAAATTTTAATATATGTTTCCAATTTTAATTTCCTTAAACTTAATTGCAACCTTCGCGAGATTTTGTAAGAAATTTAATTTTAAAGTTAGGGTGATATATTTTCATCTCATGAACTTTTTTAATCTCAGCCAGCAGATTCACCAATAATTTTTAGCAATTACTACTCGACACAAAAATAATCATTTTTTATAATGCCTTCATAAAAAAATTCTGATTTTAAAGGAATTTATTAAGATAATACAAAGTATATTTTTATGACCGATATTTATTCTACTAGCCCTATTAATCAAGGTAGCATTACGCCACCGCCGATTAAGTTTCCGCCACTTCCAACAGATACGAAGTCTTTATAATAATTATAAACAAAAATATGTAAATACCGCGATACTAGCAAAAAATATTGCGGTAATTATAGACCAATTAACTAAAGCTCCTTTGGTAGCATTAATTTTAGTATTACCTTCAATTTTTACTTGATAAGTTTTGATTAAGTAAATTAACATCCCCTTATAATCGTGATAATAGGACTCTTCTTTTTCTATATCCTTCATTAAATCACCATATAAATGATATTTTCCAGCTGTATATCCAAAGCACAAAATTATTAAAGAAGTAAAGGCACCAAACATCAAAATGCTGGCTGGCCATAATATTTGACTGGAGCTGTCATAAACAAAAATAACAACCGATAACCCAAAAATAATTGAGAGTATAACTTTAATCACACTATGAGTTTTTTCATCCAATACATTTGCGGATTCACAACTGCTTTTCATGGCGTCTTTAACTTCCTGTAAAGCTATTTTGATTTGATTTTCTTCGAGATTTTTATTTAACATTGGCGTGGGTTTTTATTTGTTGGTGATTTGATTTAATATTTTTAACTTAATAACTAAATCAATTTTTTTTCAAGTTAATTTGTTTATGAAATATAATTAATATATTTTTACAAAATAAATATTATAACTGGATTTTTCATGATATAATCGATTAGTGATGGATTTTTATTAAGAATATAAGAAATTTGGTAGCGGAGGAGGGAATTGAACCCCCGACACGCGGATTATGATCCCGCTGCTCTACCAACTGAGCTACTCCGCCTTGAAAGATAAGATTTTTATAAAATATTATTTTTAAAACATTTTATTTTTTGGTATTATAAAATCATTTGTAAAAAATTTCAAATCTTTTCTTAGGTGAACCCAAAATCTTCCTAAATTTAAAAATAATTTATGATAAAATTTGTTGTTTACTTTTAAATTTAAATTAATTATGGCGATTTTTTTGCTTTAAATTACTTAGTAGATTTTGCTTAAAACCCTTTATTTTCAATGTCTCGCGCCTACATTAAATTCTATTTTTTGATTACAAAATGTTCTTAGTTTTATTTTGCAATAACACTTGTCCACAGCTGTTTTTATTTATTTGCGGTTAAAATTATTGATAAATTTTAAATAATTGTAT
>CAIOKL010000047.1 GCA_903858915.1 uncultured Alphaproteobacteria bacterium
ATGAACTTTATCGCCCCGCCCAAAATTGTGAAAAATTTTATGGTGAAAAAATTGTTATCAATAAAATTAATATTTTGAATGAAAATGAATTTAGCGAAGAATTTTGTTATGAACTTTCGATTCCAAAAAATTCTCAGCATAATTTTATTGGAATACATACAATCTCAAGCTTTGGCAACCAAACAATAATTGACGGTTTGCAAAAAAAATTTTTAATTTACAAACCTCTAATAAGTATTTTTAGAAACCTTAAGAAAATTGTTGTGAATTAGAAAAAAAAATTTATAATATTCAAACATTTTAGGATTAAGTTGTGCTAAATTTTCACTTGAAAATAATTTAATTGATGATTCAAAAAAAATTTTCAAACCAAAATTTTGCATAAATTAAATTACAAATTTTTAATAAATCCTTTATAAAATCTCAAAAAAAACATTAACATTAATTAACTTTGCTTTATGGCACGACAAATTGAAATAGAAAAATATCGTAATATTGGCATCATGGCTCACATCGATGCGGGAAAAACCACCACAACTGAAAGAATTCTTTTTTACACAGGAAAATCTCACAAAATTGGCGAAGTGCATGATGGTGCAGCCACTATGGATTGGATGGAACAAGAACAAGAGCGCGGAATTACCATCACTTCGGCCGCTACAACTTGCTTTTGGAAAGATCATCGCGTTAATATTATCGACACACCAGGTCACGTTGATTTTACAATTGAAGTAGAGCGCTCACTTCGCGTCCTCGATGGCGCCGTGGCAGTTTTTGACTCAGTTGCCGGTGTTGAACCTCAATCTGAAACCGTTTGGCGTCAAGCTAACAAATACAAAGTTCCAAGAATTTGTTTCGTAAATAAAATGGATCGCATCGGCGCTAATTTTTATCGTTGCGTTGACATGATGAAATCGCGTCTCGGCGCTCGTGCAATTCCTATTCAATTGCCAATTAGCGAAGCTGAAAATTATGGCGGATTAATTGATTTAATCAAAATGAAAGCCGTCGTTTGGAAAGACGAAACTATGGGCGCGGATTATGTTTACGAAGAAATTCCTGCTGATTTACTTGCCAAAGCTAAAGAATATCGCGAACAACTTGTTGAAGCTGCGATTGAACAAGATGATGCCTTGATGGAACAATATCTTGCCGGCGAAGAAATTTCTGAAGAAAATCTTAAAAAATGTATTCGTAAAGCTACAATTTCAGGCGCTTTCGTGCCAGTAATTAACGGGACCGCTTTTAAAAATAAAGGCGTTCAAACTTTGCTTGATGCAGTCATAGACTATCTTCCAAGCCCAAAAGACATTAAAGAAATTCCAGCGATTGATTTGAAAAACGAACAACCAATCGTCATCAATTGCGATAGCAAAAAATTTGCTGGCTTGGCTTTCAAAATCATGACCGATCCTTTCGTCGGATCTCTTACTTTCGTTAGAATTTATTCTGGCACTTTAACCGGCGGATCGGGAGTTGTTAATACTACCAAAAACCATTACAAAGAAAGAGTTGGTCGCATTCTTCTGATGCACGCAAATAATCGTGAAGACATTAAAGAAGCTCATGCGGGTGATATCGTTGCTTTGGCAGGTTTAAAAGGCACTACTACGGGCGATACTCTAGTTGAATCTGATAATGACATCGTTCTCGAAAGAATGATTTTCCCTGAGCCAGTAATCGAAGTTTCAGTTGAACCAAAATCAACCGCAGACCAAGAAAAAATGGGCATGGCTTTATCGCGTTTAGCTTCGGAAGATCCTTCGCTTCGCATTGAATCCGACAAAGAATCTGGACAAACTATTTTAAAAGGAATGGGTGAACTTCACCTTGAAATTATCGTTGATCGCATGAAACGAGAATTTAAAGTTGAAGCCAATATTGGTCAACCAAAAGTTGCTTATCGTGAAGCCATTACTAAAAAATTCGAATCCGATTACACTCATAAAAAACAATCGGGTGGCGCGGGTCAATTCGCTAAAGTAAAAATTATTTACGAACCATTGCCAGCTGATTCAAAAGAAAATTTCATTTTTGAAAGTGAAATTGTTGGCGGTCGCGTTCCTAAAGAATATATTCCTGGCGTTGAAAAAGGTCTTACTCTCGCTAAAGAAACCGGTGTTTTAGCTGGTTACCCAGTGGTGCGTTTGAAAGCGCGCTTAATTGACGGAGCTTATCACGATGTCGATTCAAGTGTTTTGGCTTTCGAAATCGCAGCCCGCTCTTCATTCCGTGAAGCCATGGAAAAAGCTGGTCCAATTATTCTTGAGCCAATCATGAAAGTTGAAGTCGTTACTCCCGAAGAATATATGGGCGATGTAATCGGCGACATCAATTCGCGTCGCGGACAAATTCAAAATGTTGAAGGTCGCGATGTGGCACAAGTTATCATCGCTAAAGTTCCTTTGGCGTCAATGTTTGGTTATGTTAACGGCTTAAGATCTTTATCTCAAGGTCGCGCCAGCTACAGCATGGAATTTGATTCTTACGAACCAGTTCCATCACATGTTGCTGATGAAATCAAAGCTAAAAAATCTTAATTAAATCGCGCCTCAATTGTGAAATAAATAATCACAATTGAGGCGCTTTATTTCACTCAAGCGCTATCATAGCTCAGGGGTAGAGCACTTCATTGGTAATGAAGAGGTCGGTGGTTCGATTCCACTTGATAGCACCAGTTTAAAAACCTCCCTCGCAATTACCTTATTCCCAACTTAAATTTATCCGATTTAATAAAGCTTCAAGCTTCATTTCCAGAGCTTTAAGAGCTTCTATCAATAGAAATTTCTGCAAAATATTTACAAGCAAAATGCGCAGGCTATAACTCTTCCGTAAATCGGGCTTGAACCTCTACATTTTACAAAAAATCGCCAACGCTTTCCTCCCCTTAAGGGAAATTAGAGCATAAAGCTTTTTCAAGTTTATGAGAATTTGTAATTATAACTAATTTAAAAGGGCGCTGTTAATTAAAGCTTAATTATTGAAATTTTAAACGAGCAATAATTTCATCGCGTGAAAGCAAATTTATGGCATGTTTTAATTCTGGTCCATGCTCTTTGCCGGTTAGAGCTAAGCGAATTGGCATAAATAATTCTTTGCCTTTACGATTGCTATTTTTCTTAATTTCTTCCAGCCAAATTTGCCATGAATTTTCTTGCGAAGTATCTTGGGGCAATGATTCAAGCGCTTTTTGCAAAAACTCTAAATCTTGCGGAGCATTTTTATAACGAAATTCATCATAAAAAATCTCGCACCAATCTTTAATTTCGTGAATAAAATTAATATTATGTTTACAAATTTCCCAGAATTTTTCGGAAATATTATATTTTATTCCCGACTCTTTGATTCTTACAGAAATATGTTCAAAACTTAGTATTTGTAATAATTTTTGATTAATATTTGTGAGTTCGGTTATATCATAATTCATCGCTGATTTAGAAAATTTATCAAAACTAAAATCATTAATTAATTGTTCAAAATTTTGATAAATTTTAAGACTTTCCGAGGTGCCGATTTGCGCCAACAAATTAATGATTGCCATTTCTTCATAACCGTCTTGACGCAAAGTTTTTACATCAAAACCACCTTCCCTTTTAGAAATTTTACCCTCCGAAGCCTTGACCAAGGCCAAATGCGCAAAATGCGGAGCTTCTGCACCTAACGCTTCAAAAATCTGAATTTGAATGGCGGTGTTGGTGATATGGTCTTCGCCACGAATAATATCGGTGATGCCGTAATCAATGTCATCAACCACCGAGCAAAATGTGTAAGTTGGAATACCAAAACCATTTTCATCTTCTTCGCGAATTAAAATTGGATCGGAAAAATGGCGTCCATCATAAGTAATTTTGTCCTTAATTTTATCATCCCAACTTGTTGGTTTATCATTCAACAAAAAGCGATAATGCGGTTTTAAACCGCTTTTTCTTAATTCATCTTTTTGCTCTTTGGTAAGTTTTAACGAAGCCCGATTGTAAACTGGTGCAATGCCCGAAGCGCTTTGCGCCTTTCTTTGTAAATTCAACTCCTCGGCGGTTTCGTAGCATTCGTAAAGTCGATGATTGGCGAGTAATTTATTTTTGG
>CAIOKL010000048.1 GCA_903858915.1 uncultured Alphaproteobacteria bacterium
ATAAGAAAATTATTAAGCTAAAATTGAAAAAATTTAGCTTAATAAAAATTATTCCGAAGATTTGCGTTTTTTCTCGGCGCTCGACATTTTGGCGTCTCTTTCTTCATCTTTTACCGATTTTTTTGTTGATTTGCTAACGCCAAGTTTGGCACGAACTAAATCTTCAACTTCTTCGGCAATTTTTGGATTTTCTTTTAAATAAGCTTTGGTATTTTCTTTACCTTGTCCAATTTTGGTGCCTTTAAAAGCATACCACGAACCAGATTTTTCTAGGATTTCAAACTTAACGCCTAAATCAATAATTTCACCAATTCTTGAAACGCCTTCACCATAAATTATTTCAAATTCCGCCGTTTTAAATGGTGGCGCAACTTTATTTTTTACGACCTTAACCTTGGTTTCGTTACCCAAAACTTCTTCTTGATCTTTGATGGCATTGCCACGACGAATATCAAGACGCACCGAAGCGTAAAATTTTAAAGCATTTCCACCGGTTGTGGTTTCAGGATTTCCGAACATCACGCCAATTTTCATACGAATTTGGTTAATAAAAATTACCGTTGAATTACTTTTGGAAACGGTTGAAGTAAGTTTACGCAAAGCTTTGCTCATTAAGCGCGCTTGCAAACCCATTTGATTATCAGCCATACCGCCTTCAAGCTCAACTTGCGGAACCAATGCCGCCACTGAATCGATAACGATTAAATCAACCGCACCCGAACGCACTAAAGTGTCGGTAATTTCAAGCGCCGCTTCACCATTATCCGGTTGCGAAATAATTAAATCATCGAGATTGATGTGTAAATTTTTAGCATAAGCTGGGTCGAATGCGTGTTCAGCATCAACGAAAGCGCAAGATAATCCCGCTCTTTGCGCTTCAGCAATCGCATGAAGTGTAAGCGTAGTTTTTCCAGAACTTTCTGGACCATAAATTTCAATTATTCTGCCACGCGGATATCCGCCAACGCCTAGAGCGACATCAAGTGCCAGTGAGCCACTTGGAATAACTTCGATATCAAGTTGTGGGCGATCGCCATATTTCATTGCCGAACCTTTTCCAAATTGTTTGTCAATTTGCGATAACGCGGATTCGAGGGCTTTTTTGCGGTCGATATTTGTCATAATTTCTCCTAAAGTAGTTTTTGTTAATTGTGATTTAAATAAATTTTATTGCTTATTTTTTAACCATCAAAAATAAAATTATAATTTTTCTTTTAAAAAAAATTTTAACGAAAAACAAAATTTTAAAATTTAGCTATTCAAAAAAGCTATAAGAAAATAATTTTTTAAAGAATTTTTACGAAATTTATTTCTAAATTAATTTTTTATATAAAGCTATATAAAAAAAATTCAAAAATAAATTTCGTAATAAATTTGGTATAGTTTTGTTAAGAAAAAATAATTAATTTATTTTTTTAACAAATTTAACATAGTTTCGCCAAGCAATGCCGGACTTTCAGCGACAGCTATTCCCGCCGATTTCATAGCTTCGATTTTTTCTTCAGCACCACCTTTTCCGCCAGAAATAATCGCGCCAGCGTGACCCATTCTGCGTCCCGGAGGAGCGGTTCTGCCGGCGATAAAGCCAACCATTGGTTTTTTACGACCTTTTTTAGCTTCAAGACGCAAAAATTCTGCTGCCTCTTCTTCGTCGGTTCCACCAATTTCACCAATCATAATCATGGCTTGAGTTTCTTCGTCCGATAAAAATAAATCGAGACAATCGATAAAATTCGTGCCGTTAACTGGATCGCCACCGATACCAATACAAGTGGTCTGACCAAGCCCAGCTCTAGTAGTTTGATGGACGGCTTCGTAGGTTAAAGTTCCTGAGCGCGAAACGATTCCGATTTTACCGCGTTTGTGAATATGTCCCGGCATGATACCAATTTTACACTCGTCTGGAGTAATAACTCCAGGGCAGTTTGGACCAATTAAACGAGATTTTGAACCCTTTAAAGCTTTTCTAACTTTAACCATGTCAAGCACAGGAATTCCTTCGGTGATGCACACGATCAATTCGATTTCAGCATCGATTGCTTCAATGATAGCATCGGCCGCGAATGGCGGTGGAACATAGATTACGGAAGCATTGCAATCGGTTTTTTTACGCGCATCAAATACGGTATCGAAAACCGGCAATTCAAGATGTTTGGTACCACCCTTTCCCGGAGTAACTCCGCCAACCATTTTTGTTCCGTAAGCGATTGCTTGTTCGGAATGAAAAGTGCCTTGCGAACCCGTAAATCCTTGGCAAATAACTTTTGTATTTTTATTAATTAGAACTGACATTTTTTATTTTATTAATTTAAGAAAATTTAAAATTGTTAATCGTAATTTAGCTTTGCGCAGTATATTCTTTGACAGCTTTTACAATTTTTTGAGCCGCATCACCTAAATCATTGGCGGCAATAATTGCCAAACCCGATTTTGCTAGAATTTCTTTACCCAAATCAACATTCGTTCCTTCGAGACGAACCACTAAAGGCACGCTCAAACTAACTTCTTTGGCAGCTTCGATAATGCCGTTAGCGATAATATCGCAACGCATAATTCCGCCAAAAATGTTAACCAAAATTCCTTTGACATTGCTATCGGATAAAATAATTTTGAAGGCTGCCGTAACTTTTTCACGAGTAGCGCCACCGCCAACATCGAGGAAGTTTGCTGGCGAAGAGCCGTAAAGTTTAATGATGTCCATTGTAGCCATAGCCAGACCAGCGCCGTTAACCATGCAACCAATTTGACCATCCATTTTAATGTAGCTCAAATCATATTTTGAGGCTTCGATTTCAAGAGCTTCTTCTTCATCAAGATCGCGCAGAGATTTTATGTCATCATGACGATGCAAAGCATTGTCATCGAAATTAATTTTAGCGTCGAGAGCAATAATGTCGCCTTCAGCCGTTTCAACCAAAGGATTAATTTCAATTTGCGAAGCATCTTTAGCAATGAAAGCTTCATAAAGTGAGAAAACTAATTTCGAAAATTTTTTCAAAGTGTCGCCTTTCAAACCCAATCCGTAACCCAATTTACGGGCATGACAAGCTTGAATTCCAGATGCTGGATCGATGCTCACAGAAATAATTTTTTCTGGATGCTCGATGGCAACTTCTTCGATTTCGACACCGCCTTCAGTTGACGCCATGAAAACGATTGTTTTAGTTTTGCGATCAACCACCGCCGAAAGATAATATTCTTTTTTAATATTTGAACCGGCTTCGACATAAAGTCTTTTAACTTCTTTGCCTTCAGGGCCAGTTTGGTGCGTAACCAAAACTTTACCAAGAATTTGTGAAGCTTTTTCTTTAACTTCTTCAATTGATTTAACAACCTTCACGCCACCCGCTTTACCGCGACCTCCGGCATGAATTTGAGCCTTAACCACAAAAACTTTATGACCAGCCGACTCTAATTGTTTTGCGGCTTCAACCGCTTCAGGAACTGAAAAAGCTGGATGCCCTTCTGGAACTGCAACATTAAATTGCTTTAGCAATGCTTTTGCTTGATATTCGTGAATATTCATTTGATTTTGAATTTTAATTGGTAATACTTATAATCTAATTCCATTTTACAAATTGATTTTTAACTTGGCAATCAATTAATGAAAAATATCTTAATCACTCGCTCCAAAAATCGTTCCAAAAAACTTAAAGAGTCTCTTGAATGTTTAGATTTCAAGGTTTTTATCGAGCCACTTTTTTCAATTAAAAAAAATTTTTTAGAAATGGATTTATTGGAAAAAGAAGTTTCGCAAATTTCTAATATTTTAATTTCTAGTGCTAATGCAATTTATATTTTGCAAAAACTTAAAATACCCAAAGAAACGCCTATTTACGCGGTTGGATCAAGCACCGCCAATAAAATAAAAAAACTCGGATATAAAAATATTTTTTATCCCCAAAAATCATCGGGACAAGAACTTTATAAGATAATAATTAACAATCTCGAGCCTCAGAAAATCCATTATTTTCATGGCGAAAAAATTAGTTTTGATTTCAAAAAAAAGCTCCAAAAAAAAGGCTTTGAAATTAAAAATTTTGAAATTTATAAAACGCGTGAGATTAAAAAATTTTCAAAACAATTATCAAGCTTCGTTGAAAAAAATAAATTTGCAGAAGTTTTAATTTTTTCACAAAATTCACTAGAAATTTTTTATAAAATTTGCCTAAAACACAATCTTGTTGAATATTTTAATTGTGCAAATATAATGTGTTTAAGCAATAAAATTGCGAAATATGCTCAAAAAATTGGATTCAAAAAAACTCAAATTTTTCACAAAAATCCTGTTTTAAATAAATTTTATGACACAAAATAACAAAGAAATCATTATTGAGGCGGACACTTCAACTTCGCACAAAAAAAAGAAAAAGAATCATTTTTTATTGAAATCTTTTTTCGTTGCTACGCTAACTTTTATCTGCTTGGTAATTTACAAAAATTTACAAATCAAAGAAGGGGTTGTAGTTAAAAAGCCAATCGCCACCTTCGATAGAGACTCTAAGGACGATTCAATTCTTGACATTTCCGACGAATATAAAAATAGCGCCGAAAATGAAACCACCGTTCATGATTTAAACATTAGCGAAATCAAAGAAAAAGGTGCGGAATTTGTTTATCAACTTTTGATAAAAAATCAGGTTCAAATTGAAGACATTAACAACCAATTGCGCAATTTTAAAGGCGACTTTGTTAAATTAAAAAGCCAAGAAAAACTTAATAAACTCGTAATAAATTATGTTGAATTGCGTGAAAAATTATTTAATGGCGAAGAATGTAAATCAGAAATTGAAGGCTATGATTTGTTGTCGGTAAGCGATGAATTTTTACAAGATAAATTTGTTGTAATTAAAGAAAGCTACACATTTTTTTCAACCCAAAGAAAGTTGATGGAGTCTTTCAAATCAATAACAAATCAGCTAATTATTAATGAAAATTACAACGAAAAACAAGCTACTTTATTTGAAAAACTTCGTCATAATTTTAATAAATTAGTCGTTATTCGTAAAGTGAAAAATCTTAATCCGAATCAACTCGAAGGCGTGATAAATCAAATTGAATTGGCATTGGTGCAAAAAAATTATCAAGAAGCTTTGAATAAAAGTCTTTCTCTTGATAAAGCTTATTTTTCAATTATTCAAAAATTTCTTGAAGAACTCAGTATAGTAATTGAAATTCAAACCGCCGATAAAGAAATAATTAAATATTTAAAAAGCTTAACTTAGATTTCGAGATTATGTTCACAATATTATGGTATATTTTTCTAGTTTTCACTATCACTACAAGCATCGTATGGATTATTGAAAACAATGGTTCGCTCATTATAAACTGGCTTGGATATGAAGTTCAAACCGACATTCTAACCGCCACATTAATATTCGCATTTTTTTTAGTTTCCATCGCTTTAATTTCATATGTTTTAACGCGTTTATTGGCAATAAAATTCCCGCAATTATTAAAATTATTATTCAAAAAAAGTTATACCAAAAAACTTGAAAAAATAATTTTAAATCATCACAAAGGCTTCGAAACACTATCTAAATTGCTATTGGCAATTGAGGTTGAAGATTACGAAAGCGCTAAAAAAATTCACAAAGATTTTGCCAATCAAATTAAGTACAAAAATTTAAATAATTTTTTCGAAGCCAAATTCGCTCTCGAAAATAATGATTTTGAAGCTTCGGAAAAATATTTTTCACAATTTGAAAAAAACCCGCACGCTAAAATTCTTCTTCTTAAATCAAAATTAAAAATAGCCGTCAAAAACAACGAAGATGCAAAGGCGATAGAAATTGCTAAGCAAATTTTGATTCTCAAAAAAGACAGCATCAAAACCGCTCGAGAACTTCTAAATCTTTACAAGAAAAATGGCAATTGGCAATTGGCGAAATCCTTAATAAACGATTTCGGCGCCGATAAATTCAAAGAAGAATTACAAAAACGCGACCTTGTTATTTTAAACACTTCATTGGCTCACGAGGCTTTGAAAAATAAAAAATATTTCCGCGCAATAAAATATTCCAAAATGGCGCTTTTGAATAATGAACAATTTTTACCCGCCAATGAAATTTTAATAAAATCTTGGATAAGACTTGGCTTTAAATTCAAGGCTCTTTCGATTATTAAAAATTTATGGAAAGAAAATCCGCATGTTATTTTAGTTGAAATTTACAGCTCTCTTTATCGCAAAGCCTCGCTAAAAAAACGCATTTATGCGGTAAAAAAATTAGCGATATTAAATTCCGATTCAACCATTGGCAATATTGCCATTGCCATTGTGGCTTATCGCGCAAGCGCCTTTCAAGTCGCTAAAGAATTTTTAAATTTAGCACTTATAAACGAAAAAACTCAAAGTCTTTACAGGCTTCTAGCCTACACCGAAAAGCATTTAGGCAATAATGATGAATTTTTTAAAAATTTATCAATTTCAAAAATGCTCCCAAAAGATAGTAATTATATTTGCAATAATTGTAGTCACACCTCTTCAAAATGGTCGGCAACTTGCGAAAAATGCTCATCTTACGATTCAATTCAATGGAATAATTAAATATGACCAAAAATCTTGAACAACTCATTGAAAGCGCCTTTGAAAAACGCTCTGAAATTAATTTTCAAACCAGCGGAGAAATTCGCGATGCGGTTAATAAAATTATGAACGAACTTGATTCGGGAAATTTAAGAATTTGCGAAAAAATAAATAATTCTTGGCAAGTAAATCAATGGTTAAAAAAAGCTATTTTATTGTCTTTTCGTTTAAACGACAACTATCTTAGCGACCTAGATAAATCAAGTGGCGACTCAGTTAAATTTTTTGATAAAATTGCCTTAAAATTCACTAATTGGAGCGAAAATGATTTTCGCAAAGCTGGCTTCCGCGCATTGAACGGAGCAGTTGTTCGCCATTCAGCCTTCATTGCTAAAAATGTAGTTTTAATGCCATCTTTTGTTAATCTTGGAGCTTTTGTTGACGAGGGAACGATGGTTGACACTTGGGCAACAGTTGGTTCTTGCGCGCAAATCGGTAAAAATTGTCACATTTCTGGTGGAGCTGGAATTGGAGGCGTTCTTGAGCCTCTTCAAGCCAATCCCGTAATCATCGAAGATAATTGTTTCATCGGTGCGCGAAGTGAAATTGCCGAAGGCGTTATCGTCGAAACCGGCTCGGTGATTTCAATGGGCGTTTACATCGGAAGCTCAACCAAAATTATCGATCGCGAATCCGGCGAGGTTTTTTACGGACGCGTTCCAGCTTACTCAGTTGTGGTTCCCGGCAATGTCGCTACCTCATCAAAAAGCGATAAAAATTTATCACTTTATTGCGCGGTTATTGTTAAAAAAGTTGACGAAAAAACCCGCTCTAAAACTTCGATTAACGAACTCTTGCGCGATTAATGTCGTTTGAAAATTTTTTTACAATTTTAATTTTTGTAATTATAAGTCTGGCAATTTTATTCTTTATAAAAACCCGCACGACACGAGTAATTGCAATAATTTCCTCACATTTAACCATTATATTTTTATTCAACATTTATCTCGAATCCTTCGCTAATTTTAAAGAAATTGTTTTGGTAATTAGCATTTATTCGATGGTCATTTTATTTTTAATTTCCAACAACAAATCTTTCTTAATCGATTTGCAAGACGAAGAAAGCGCACCCACCAAAAAAAATCTTTTTAAATTTCACGGACCGATTGGAATCACAATACTCGCCACCACTATTTGCATCTTACTTATTTCAATAAGCATGCCCGAAATTTGCACCATAATTCAACAAAAAAAACTCGATCGCAAAAATGAATTATCGGTGAATCCTTTAATTTTGCCGTCTCACCCCGTTCATATCGCGGTTAAAAAATTTTATTTAGGGAAAAAATTTAACGATAATAATTCCGATACCGTTTCAATCGCTTTAGAAAAAAATGAAAAAAAACGCGCCAAACTCAAAGACCGACTCGCTGAAAATATTATCTTAAAAAGAACTTCCGACATAATCTTGATTATCGTTGCCTCTCTAACCGCTTTACTGATTCTTTCAAACAAAAAAACTAACCAAAATTTGTCGTGAATATTTATCAATTTTTTCGTCCTTTAATTTTCAAAATCGAACCTGAAAAAGCTCACAATTTAGCTCTTAATTATTTAAAATTTTTGCCAAAATTTTCTGCGCTTTTAAGCGCTCCGAAAAATTATGAAAATTTAAATAATTCTGTGTGGAATTTAAATTTTTCAAATCCAATTGGAATGTCGGCGGGATTCGATAAAAATGCCGAAATTATTATGCCTCTTTTTAATTTTGGTTTTGGTTTTGTTGAGGCGGGAACTACAACGCCAATTCCTCAAACCGGCAACGAACAACCACGAATTTTTCGTTTAATTGAAGATCGGGCCGTAATTAATCGTCTTGGATTTAATAATTTAGGCGCTAATTACTTTTATGACAATCTCTCAAAAATCAACAAAACTTCTTCACAAATAATTGGTGTTAATATTGGAAAAAACAAAGATACAATCGACAGTTCGGCGGATTATATTTTGCTTCTTGAAAAATTTTATAATCACGCTGATTACATAACCATCAACATCTCGTCGCCCAATACCAAAAATTTACGCGATATTCAAAATGAAAATTTACTTAATGATTTTTTGCAAAAAATTGCTAAGCATAAAATTGATTTACAAAAAATTTCTAATAAAAATACGCCAATTTTGTTAAAAATCGCCCCCGATTTAGAATATGAACAGCAAAAAAATATCGCTAAAATTGTTTTGGATAACGCCATCGATGGCGTCATAATTAGCAACACCACAATCGAGAGAAATATTAATTTAAAAAGTTCCAAATCCGTTGAAATTGGCGGGTTGAGTGGCAAACCACTTTTTGAAAAATCTACCGAAGTTTTACGCAATTTTTATCGCTTAACCGATGGCAAAATTCCACTAATTGGAGTCGGCGGAATTTCTAACGCTAACGACGCGTACGCCAAAATAAAAAATGGCGCTTCTTTAGTTCAAATATATTCGGCTTTTATTTATCAAGGCTTCGGATTGGTTGAAGACATTAAAAAACAACTTAGCGAAAATTTAAAAAAAGACGGCTTTAAAAATATCTCCGAAGCAATTGGCTGTAGCGTTAAATAAAATAGCATTTCCAATTAAAACTTCAAAAAAACCAAAATTTTATCGCGTATGTCGCGATTCACTTGAAGCGAGTTGCCTTAACTTAATCTTATCGCGTATGTCGCGATTCACTCGCGACGAAGCGATTCAACTTCTCCCTAAATTTGCAACGCAAATTTAATGAATTCATCTTCTCTCTAAATTTGCAACGCAAATTTAATGAAAAGCAAATTTAATGAAAAGCCTTTGGCTGTTGCGTTAAATAAAATAGCATTTCCAATAATCTTATCGCGTATGTCGCGATTCACTCGCGACGAAGCGATTCAACTTCTCCCTAAATTTGCAACGCAAATTTAATGAAAAGCAAATTTAATTAAAAGCCTTTGGCTGTAGCGTTAAATAATTATGTCTTTACTTGTAAACTTTATTTTAGTAAGATTTAAAAAAATTATTTTTTTATAAATAAAAATTATACACAAAATCATATATGCCAAATTTAGATAAATTCCGCGATTTAGGTCTTTCGGAAATCATGCTCGAATCACTTCGTAAAAAAGGCTTCGAAGAACCGACTGCCATTCAAGCAAAAACCATTCCATTTTTATTAAAAAACACTAAAGATTTAATCGGTAAAGCGCAAACTGGAACCGGTAAAACCGCGGCTTTCGGAATTCCAATCATTGAAAGCATTGTTTCTCAATCGAAAAAAGTTCAAGCTTTAATTTTGGTGCCAACTCGTGAGCTGGCAATTCAAGTCACCGAAGAGCTTAGCTCTTTTGCTGAAAATCAAAAAACCGGCATCGTTGCGGTTTACGGCGGTCAGCCAATCGATCGTCAAATTGGACGCTTGCAAAGAGGCGTTGACATTGTTGTTGGAACTCCAGGTAGAATTCTTGATCACCTTGATCGCAAAACTCTCGATATTTCAAAAGTATCTTTCATAGTTCTCGATGAAGCCGATGAAATGTTAAATATGGGCTTTGTTGAAGACATCGAAACCATTTTAAAATCTTCGCCAAAAACTCGTAGAACCGTTTTATTTTCTGCTACAATGCCTAGTCACATCGAGCGTTTGGCAAAGCAATATATGAACGAATACGAAATCATTTCAGTAATGAGCGATCAAATTAGTCGCGCCAATATTCAACAAATGTATTTTGAAGTTTCGCAATCCGATAAATTCGAAGCTTTGTTTCGTATCATTGATGTTGAAGACAGTTTTTATGGAATGGTTTTTTGTCGCACCAAAATTGATGCCGATGAAATAGCCCACAAACTTGCTAATCGTGGTTGTAGATCTGAAGCGATTCACGGTGATTTATCGCAAGGACAAAGAGAAAAAGTTTTGCAAAAATTTCGTAGCAAACAAATTACCACTTTAGTGGCAACCGATGTTGCGGCTCGTGGTATTGATGTCGATAATTTAACGCATGTCATCAATTATTCTCTTCCGCAAGATCCCGAAAGTTATGTTCACCGTATCGGCAGAACAGGTCGCGCCGGCAAAACTGGTATCGCTATCACGCTAATTACACCTTCAGAATATCGCAAACTTACTTCAATTCAAAGAATTGCCAACGCTACAATCACTAAACAAAAAGTGCCAAATGTTGCCGATGTTATTGAAAGCAAAAAGCAAAGAATTAAAGTTGCTATTTCTGAAATTATTAAAGCGGGCGGATCAAAAGATTTAGACGCGATTGCCGAAGAAATTTTGAAAGAAAATCCCGACGCTAAAACTGCTTTATCGGCGCTTCTAAAAGTGGCTTTTAAAGATGAGTTGAGCGAAAAAAGCTACAACGAAATTCACGATACCGGCTCTTACAAAAAAAATAAAGATTTTTATTATGATGACCGCGGAATCTCGGGTTATCGCCCAATCGGTGATCAAGAAAAACGCGGTTATGTTGATCGCAAAGGAACTGCGCGCCTCTTCATCGCCAAAGGTCGCAACGACAATATGGATCCACGCAAATTAGTCGAATTTATTGAAAAAACTACCGGCGTTAATCAAAGACATATTGATGATGTAAAAGTTCTCGAAAGCTTTTCATTTTTCGCCGTGCCGTTTGAAGATGCCGAAAAAGTTTTACAAATGTTCCAACAAAAATCTGGCGGTAGCAAATCGCTAGTTTCTAGGGCAAAAAAGAAATAAAAAATTATATCATTTTAGGTTTTTAAAGATTATAATTTTTTCATAAGAAATTTATCAAAATTTATAATTTTTAAAAACCAAAATTACACAAAATGAAACCGATTTTATTATGCATTTTAGATGGCTTTGGAATTGGCGATGAAGCCAATAAATTCAATGCTATCGCCCAAGCCAAAATGCCCAATTATCAAAGATTTTTAAAAACTTATCCGCATTCGCAATTAAAAACTTCCGGCCTCGCAGTTGGCTTGCCCGAAGGTCAAATTGGCAATTCCGAAGTTGGTCACAGCACAATTGGCGCGGGTCGCGTAATTTATCAAGATTTACCAAAAATTAACAAAGCCATTGCCGATGGCGCGTTCGCTCAAAACCCCGATTTACTTAACTTAATCAACCATTTAAAAGAAAATAAAAAACCTTGTCATTTACTCGGATTATTTTCCGATGGCGGAGTTCATTCGCATTTTAATCACATTATTTTTTTGGCAAATTTGTTGGCAAAAAATAACATTGAAGTCTTCATCCACGCCTTTTTAGACGGTCGTGATGTTGCCCAAAAAAGTGCTTTGGAATATTTATCATTAGCTCAAAAATCTCTCGATAAAAAAGTTAAATTCGCTACAATTGGCGGTCGCTATTATGCGATGGATCGCGACAATAAATGGGACAGAATTCAACTTGCAACCGATGCCATAATTTTCGCCAAAGGTGAAAAATTTGACGATGTTTTTGCTGGCGTTGAACACAATTATTCACAAAATATTACCGATGAATTTGTCAAGCCTTTTATAGTTAATGACTTTACTGGCATCAATGACGGCGATGGTTTAATTTTTGCTAATTTTCGTGCCGATCGCGCTCGTCAAATTTCCCAAAAACTTTTTGATTTACGAAAATTTTCACCAGCTTTGGCGCTTACCGAATATTCCAAAGATCTCAATAATTTTTATAAAATTTTATTCCCTCATCAAAAAATAAAAAATTCTTTGCCAGAAATTTTATCGACGCACAATTTAACACAATTACGCATTGCCGAAACCGAAAAATATGCGCATGTAACTTTCTTTTTTTCATGCGGTCGCGAACAAGAATTTGTAGGCGAAGATAGAATTTTAGTACAATCGCCGATGGTCGCCACTTACGATTTAAAACCCGAAATGTCGTCGCAAGAAGTTAGTAAAAAATTAGTCGAAGCCATCGCTTCAAATAAATTTGATTTCATCGTCGCAAACTTCGCCAATCCTGACATGGTCGGGCATTCGGGAATGCTTGAGCCATCAATCAAAGCTTGCGAAGCCATTGATGAACAACTTGGAATTCTCGAAAAAATTATTCTCGAAAAAAATGGCGTGGCGATAATTTCGGCGGATCACGGTAACATTGAATGCATGCGCGACGAAGAAAATCATCCACACACTTCGCACACCACCAATCCCGTGCCGTTTATTCTAATTACCAAAAATTATCATGATTTTGCCCTAGAAAATGGCGCACTCAACGATATCGCTCCTTCAATTTTAAATCTTTTTAAAATTGCAATTCCACAAGAAATGGATGGTAAAAATTTAATCATTAATAAAAATTAAAATGTCGCAAAAAATCAATAAAATCAATGCGCAAGAATTAAAAAAAGAGTCAAAAATTGAAGATAAAAATCCTCCAAAAAAAGATGGATTTATCAAAACTTTTTTGTGGGCATTGTTGTGCGCGTTAATTTTGCGGTCTTTTTTATTCGAACCATTTCACATTCCATCATCATCAATGTATCCCAATTTATTAATTGGCGATTATATTTTTGTAAACAAATATTCCTACGGTTACAGTCGCTATTCTTTTCCACTCGGACTCGATTTATTTGAAGGACGCATTTTTAAAAAAGCTCCGCAAAGAGGCGATATTACTGTCTTCAGACTGCCTTCACAACCATCAATTAATTATGTAAAAAGACTTATCGGTTTACCGGGTGATCGCATTCAAATGCGTGACGGAGTCTTATTTATCAACGATCAAGAGGTTATAAAAACTTTTAACGGCGAAGCTTTTGAATTAGAAAATAATAAAAAAATTGGCTTTCAAAAATATAGCGAAATTTTACCAAATGGCAAAAAAATTAACACTTATAATCGCGAAATGACTCCCCAAGATAATACGGGAATTTATATAGTTCCCGAGGGTCATTATTTCTTGATGGGCGACAATCGCGACGATTCGCAAGATAGTCGTTTTTTGAATTTTGTCGGCTATGTTCCTGAGCAAAATTTAGTCGAAAGCCTCAGCGTCGCTAGGAAAAGGGGACTTGGCTGGGGAGTGGGAAACGGACTGCTTGAGTCGCTGGTACTTTGCCAG
>CAIOKL010000049.1 GCA_903858915.1 uncultured Alphaproteobacteria bacterium
AAATTAATTACCGATGTTATTTCGGCATCTCAGCCTGATAAATAATTTATCTTTTCTAAAAAATCTTAAATTTTTTAAGTGGCTCTAGTGCGGTCAAGGGTTTTTTGCGTTAAAAAAGTGTTGATTTAAAATTAAAATGTTTTTTTGCGATAGAGAAAAAAACCCGCTAATAATAAAATAAAAATAACCAGACCAACTGAAAGTTCCTTAATATACTTAATAATTAATTCTTGGTTTTCGCCAATAATGTAGCCACTAAAAGATAAAATTGAGGTCCAAATTATTGCGCCGAGAGAGGTATAAAATAAAAATAATTTGAAGTCCATTTTGGCGAGACCCGCCGGCAAAGAAATGAAGTGACGAAATCCGGGGAGAAGTCTGCCGATGAAGACCGAAATTGTGCCGTATTTTTTAAAAAATACTTCAATTTTAACGATGGTTTCGGGTTTAATAAAAAAATATTTGCCAATTTTTAAAATGATTTTGCGACCTAAGGTGAGGGCGAGATAATAACTGAAAACTGCGCCGGCAATATTGCCAACGGTGCCGACCAAGGTAACGATGTAAATGTTCATCGTGCCTTTAGCGCTGGCAATTCCAGCGGGAATCATAATTATTTCGCTTGGAATTGGAATAATTGTGCTTTCCAAAAACATGCCAATAAAAATTCCTAAATAGCCGATTTGATTAACAAAAACAACTATAGAATCGATAAAATTATGAATGAATTCGTGCATTTTAGGAAAATTGATTGATGAATTTTTTAATGTCACTCTGATTTTGACTCGCGACTCTTTTAGTCTCAATAATCGAGCGAATTTTTTGATAAGAATTATTTAGATCATCATTAATTACCATAAAATCATATTCTTCATAATGGCTAATTTCGTTGCGCGCTTCGCGCATTCTTTCTTGAACGGTTTCTTCGGGGTCTTGCGCTCGAGCGCGAAGTCTTCTTTCGAGTTCTTGAATCGAAGGTGGTAAAATAAAAATCGAGACGATTTGGTCGGCAGAAAATTTTTCTTTAATTAGGCGCGCGCCTTGCCAATCAATGTCAAAAAGCACGCAATGACCATTATTTAAAGCGTCATCAACTGATTTTTTGGGAGTTCCATAAAAATTATCAAAAACTTCGGCGCTTTCCAAAAATTCTTGATTATTTTTCATTTGAATAAATTTGTCGCGAGTGACGAAATGATAATGTTGACCGGCGATTTCTTGTGGGCGTTTTTTGCGAGTTGTGGCGGAAATTGAAAGTCGAATTAGTGGATCATTTTGCACGATCATTTTACACAAAGTTGATTTTCCAGCGCCCGAAGGCGATGAAATAATAATCAAAAATGGCAAATGATTGATAAACATTAAAAATTTTTTTTAATTCAGAATAAACTACTCACCGTCTCTAACGATAGAAATATCGGGCGCATCGGGCGCTTTCATACCAACCACATGATAACCAGCGTCAACATGTAAAGTTTCTCCCGTAACTCCATTTCCAAGACTTGAAAGCAAGAAAACTCCGGCACCGCCGACATCTTGAAGAGTAACATTGCGACGCAATGGCGCGTTATATTCGTTCCATTTAAAAATTAGGCGGAAGTCGCCGATACCGCTGGCCGCCAAGGTTTTTACTGGACCCGCTGAAATTGCGTTAACGCGAATATTGTCTTTACCCATATCCATGGCAAGATAACGAACGCTTGCTTCGAGAGCAGCTTTGGCAACGCCCATAACATTATAATGAGGCATAACTTTTTCGGCGCCGTAATAGCTAAGTGTGATGATGCTTCCGCCACCGGCATTGATCATTAATCTTTCAGCTTCTTTGGCAACGGCGACTAAAGAAAAAGCCGAGATATTCATGGTGTTAACAAAATTTTGTGGAGAAGTGTGGAGATATTTGCCACGAAGTTCTTCTTTGTCGGAGTAGGCGATGGCGTGGACTAAAAAGTCAAGTTTGCCCCATTTTTCTTCAAGAACTTCAAAAACTTTTTTGACCGATTCAGCGTCGGTAACATCGCAAGGTAAAACTATGTCAGACCCGATTGATGCGGCGAGAGGCTCAACGCGTTTTTGTAAAGCTTCACCTTGAAAAGTAAAGGCGAGTTCGGCACCAAATTTATGAGCTTCTTCGGCAATGCCCCAAGCTATGGATTTGTTGTTGGCAACGCCCATAATTAAACCTTTTTTTCCTGCAAGAATTGTCATTTTTAAAAAAATTTTAGTTAATAAATTTAGTTATTGTAAAGCCAAGGAG
>CAIOKL010000050.1 GCA_903858915.1 uncultured Alphaproteobacteria bacterium
ACTGATAATTTATCGCAATCATTTTACACTGATATTACAGACCAACACCAAAGATTAAAAACAAAATTTTTGAATTTTTAACTAACAAAGCACCGACCATAAAAAATGCCGAAGAAGAAATATCGTTAGGAATTTCAAAGTCGCGTCCAGCGAACTCTTGCAAGCCATTGTAAGAAATTTTGGTGCCATTATTAAAATTTTCTTGAATGATTTTTAAGCCCAAATTTTTCATCATAATTTCAGTGTGATCTCGGCATTTTTCGGGCTCGATAATTGTCGTCGTGCCTTTGACGGCAAGCGACGCCAATAAAATACAACTTTTTACTTGTGCCGACGCCATTTTCATTTCATATTCAATCGGCATGGCGTCTTGATTGCCAATGATGGCGAATGGCGATAAATTATTTTTTCGCGAAATAATTTGAGCGCCAAATTTTTGAATCGGCTCAAAAACGCGACCCATCGGACGCTTACGCAGTGAAGCATCTCCGGTAAAAAAACTGGTAAAATTATAAGGGCAAACTAAGCCGGCAAGTAAACGTGTTGAAGTGCCAGAATTACCCATATCGAGAATATCGCTAGGCTCCATCAAGCCAACAATCCCAACACCATTTACCTCATAAAAATTTTCTTTTTTGGTAAATTCAACGCCCATTAAACGCATGGCATTCATGGTTTTTAAAGCATCTTCGCCTTCGAGTAAATTATAAATTTTACTTTTACCATTGGCGAGTGAAGCAAAAATTATTGAGCGATGCGAGATTGATTTATCTGGGGCGACGATGATTTCGCCATTAAGAGCAATATCGGTTTTGCGAGTTGTTGTGACCATGTATTAATTTAAAAAATTGGTGATGCTATTCATAATTGGATCGATGGCAAAAATTAAGCCGATATTGGCGAGAGCGCTAACGAAAACGATCAAACGGGCATTGCCGAAATCTTCAATTTCGAGATTGCCATTGGGTTCATCGAAATACATAATTTTGACGATGCGTAAATAATAAAAGGCCGAAATTGCCGAAAAAATTACGGCAATGATAGCGTAAGGCAAAAGACTAAAAGTGATGGCACTTTTTAAAATATAAAATTTTGAAAAAAAGCCGGCAAGTGGCGGAATTCCAGCGGTTGAAAACATTAAAATTGCCAAAGAAAAGGCCATAATTGGATGAGTTTTAGCAAGTCCAGCAAGTGAAGAAATGTCAAAAGTTTTGGCATCAGTTTCATCATTTTCAACTTCTTGCGGTGAACGCATGATGGTTAAAAAACTAAAAGTTCCGAGTGAAATAATGCTATAAATTATCATGTAAAAAATACATGAATTGAAAATTGATTTATCGAGGGGAGAAAGAGCGAGTAAGACAAAACCGATATGAGTTATTGAGCTAAAAGCAAAAAGGCGTTTAAGATTTTTTTGAAAAATCGCGCCAAAACTGCCGACGATAATCGAGGTGAGGGCGACGATTAATAAAATTTTACTTAATATAACCCAAGAAATATTGAGCGATAAAAATATTAACGACATAACCACCGAAAATTTTACAACGGTGCCGAAAAATGCCAAAACGATGGTCGGCGCTCCTTGATAAACATCGGGTGCCCACATATGAAAAGGTGCTGCCGAGATTTTGAAAAACATTGCCGTCGCCACCAAAACCATACCAAAAACAATGCCGATTGGCATTTCTTCGGGCTTTAATTTGCCAATAAATTCTTGAAGAATGCTGAAGTTTGTGGTCGCCGAATAGCCGTAAATTAAGGAGATTCCGAATAATAATAAACCTGACGCAAGACTTCCGAGAATAAAATATTTGATTCCCGCTTCGGAAGATTTGGCGGATTTAACGTTAAACGAAGCTAAAAGATAAAGTGACAAGGCTTGAAGCTCTAAGCCTAAATAAAATAATAATAAATCATTGGCGGAAATCATGATTAATCCGCCGGCGGTGGCAATCATCATTAAAGCCAAAAATTCGGAATTATATTTCTCGAGTAAAAAAACAAAACGAACCGAGATTAAAATTATGACAACGAGCAATGAGATTGTAATGCATTTGGTGAAGGAAATAATGGCTTTGGAATTAAGCATATTGCTAAATGAAACTTCCGGAGCGCCAAAAGATTTTACGGCGAAAGATAGTGCCAAGCCACAAATTGCTAGGGAGAAAAAATGTGCGAAGTAAATAAATTTTTGGTTTTTTTTGTTAAAAAAAACATCGAGCATTAAAATTGATAAGGCTCCGAAAAATAAAATTAATTCTGGTAT
>CAIOKL010000051.1 GCA_903858915.1 uncultured Alphaproteobacteria bacterium
ATTTTTGAAGTCATCAAATTCTTTTTACGGGAAGTTTTTGATTTAAAAATTAAAATTAAAAAAATAGTGGCAAATCCCGCTATTAAAGGCTTTCAAAGTTCAATAATTTTTTCTAAAAATTATAAATTATCATTTTATTTCCCCTTCCCTCGCTTATAAAATTTCCATTTAACAATACATCATTTGAGAATCACAAATTAAGTTTATATTTTTGGCAAAAAAAAGCCAAAAAGCTTTTGGCTGTAGGAGTTACAGCGTCGCTTTTTTATTTTTTTTATCTCAAAAATATTTTGCTTAATTTGGCATTTTTAAGTGGAAATGGTGTAAATTATTATTTCTATTCTATTTAAAAAATTTATGGGGCAGAAGTAAAGTTTTGCGACCGATTCATTTTAATTATCAAATATTATTTTGATTCTTTATTTTCGGCGTCGGGATAGATTTTATTTATCATCGCTCTTCTTAGGATTAGGTGGCAAACAATATTAACGATAACAATGTTTATTAAGGTGAGGGTGATTATTTTTAGAAGCGAAGTGCTAGAGAAATGTTTTATTTCAATGGCGATTAAAGTAAGTGGCAAAATATAGCAATTAAAAATCATCACAACATGCGTCATTGTAAATATATCTTTGGCGCGAAGAAAGGCGATGGTTGTAACCAGAATTAAAAAAGAAGTTAAAAAAACAAACGCAATAATCAAAAAACTTATCATATCTTTTTTTTGTTAAAGAGTAAAAACAAAACCGCTACTAATTTGAGTAAAAATAAAATAATAATGATGTCAAATATTTCTTTAAATTCGGGGCTGGAAATGTTTAAAAATAATAGAATAAATTGCGTAAATAATAAATAAAAACTTATAATTTTTTCGTATGAATTGTTGGCGTGGAAGAAGCGAATCAATATTAGTAACATTGAAAATCCAATGGCAATATTAATAATTAAATCGTAATCCATTAATAAATTCCAGTAGGTTGATTATCTTCAAGACCATGCTCCGAAGGCTTTTCCTTCGGGGTTTCTTGAGGTTGTTTTTGATCGGATTCGTTTTTGACTTCGTTGCCAATTTTAACTTCTTCATCAACCACTTCATCTTCCTCAATTTCATCTTCAAGTTTTAAAGCTTCGAAGAATATTTTTTCTTTTGGAGTCGATGGATTTGGATATTTTCCGGTGGTTTTGTCGATTTTAACAAGCTTCACGGAGTTTGGCATTCTAAAAGGAACCGAAGGTTTATCTTTGATGGCTTCTTTCATGAAGTCGATAAAAACGGGCATTGCCACCGAGGCCCCAGTTTCTTCTTCGCCCAATGATTTTGGAGTGTCAAAGCCGATATAAACCGCCATTACTAAATCTGGCGAGAAGCCTACGAACCAAGAGTCAAAAGAATTATTTGTCGTACCGGTTTTGCCACCGACAATTTTACCGATTGATTTAGCGCGAGCCGCCGTTCCTCTATCAACAACGCCTTGGAGCATTGAAGTGATTTGATATGCGGTTGCCGAGTCGGTAATTTGTTGTTGACTATCTTCGATATAAGGCATAGGCAATTGCTCCGGAGCTTTTTCGATGTAATCATTTAGATTGTTGATAAAGCAGTTTCGGCAATCTCTTCGGTCGCGCTTATAAATAGTTTTTCCATCGCGATCTTGAATTTTTTCTAGCATTGAGGGGATAATTTTTTTACCACCATTTACCATCATTCCATAAGCCGTTGCGAGCTTTAGAACGGTTGTCTCCGTAGAGCCAAGCACCAAAGAATAAATTTGTTTTGGATTTTCATTTACTCCAAATCTTTTAACAACATCGACAACTTTTTCTAAGCCAACCATATCGGCCATTCGAACTGTCGTAACATTTCGAGATTGCTCCAAGCCAGTTCTGAGTGTAGTTAATCCATAAAAATCACCGGAATAATTTGAAGGGCGATATGGCGGTAAACCGATGCCTTGATTTAAAGATATTTCTTCGTCCATGATAACTGAAGCTGGAGTGAGGCCATTTTCAAGCGCCGCAATGTAACCAAAAGTTTTCATGGTCGAGCCGGGTTGGCGCATCGCTTGAGTTGCGCGATTAAATTGATTGGGTAAATCGACATAACCTCCCGACATCGCCAAAACTCTTCCGGTGTGGGGATCCATGGCTACGAATCCACCATTTACTTCGGGAATTTGGCGTAAATTATAAGTTCCTTCTTTTTCGGATTTTTCGACTAAAATAACATCGCCGACTTCTAAAACTTCGGTAATTTTTTTCGGAACTGGCCCGCGGGAATTAATGGTTTTATATTTGCGCGCCCATTTTAAAGAAGAGAATTCGATGGAACCAATTTCGCCATTTTCAACACCAATTGATGCCAAATCTTTTGAAAGCGACAAGATGATGGCCTTTGACCAAGTCTCTTTGTAAAGTTTTTTTGGATCAAATTTTTGTAAAAGTTCTTGCCATTTATCGATGGTGTCGATTTTGCCCAATGCGCCACGATAGCCATGTTTTTTATCATAATCTTCGATGCCTTTTTCAAAGGCATTAATGCCAATATTTTGCAATTTTGGATCAAGAGTTGTGCTTACAACGATGCCGTTTTCAAAGACATTATCTGAACCATATAATTCGGTAAGTTCTTTTTTAACGCTATCTGAAAAAAAACTCGCTCGAATTAATTCTTGATCGATGCGAGTTTTTAAAACAATGGGTTGCTCCATGGCTAATTTTCCATCTTTTTCTTCGATAAAATTTTCGGCAACCATGCGATCGAGAACCCAATTACGGCGCTCTTTGGCCTTTTGAATATTTTTGCGCGGATCAAGTTTTGAAGGAGCTTTTGGTAAGGTTGCTAAAAGTGCAAATTCTTCGAGAGTTAATTCATCGATTGATTTGTCGAAATAAACTTGAGCGGCGGCGGCGACTCCGTAGGCTCCGGAGCCAAGATAAATTTGGTTTAAATAAAGTTCGAGAATGCGTTCTTTGGGAAATGATTTTGACATGCGATATGCCAAAATTGCCTCTTTGATTTTTCGTTGAAAAGTTCTTTCGCGAGTTAATAGAAAATTTTTAACAACTTGTTGGGTAATGGTTGAAGCCCCGCCCATACTGCCTTCGCCACTTAAAACTCCGAAGACATTGGTTAAAGAAGTTCGAAAAATTGCAAATAAATCAATTCCGGAATGTTTATAAAAATTGGCATCTTCGGCAGCCAAAAAAGCATTAATTAAATTTTTTGGAATGGTGTCGATTGGAACAAAAATGCGTTTTTCTTTGGAAAATTCACTGATTAACGAGCCGTCCGAAGCATAGAGGCGAGTGGTTATCATTGGGTTGTAATTTTTTAACTGCTCGTAGTCGGGTAAGTTTTCGCTGAACTGTTTAAAAACTATAAAAGCAAAGCTTAGGCATAAAACTGCAATAAAAACAAGGCTGGCAAATAAAATGCTAAAAGTTTTTTTCATAAGTTTAAATTGTTATAAAAATTTTCTTCATTTTATTAAAAAGAAACATCTCTTGCAACAAAATTTATTTTTTAATTTTTCAAAATTGTCGGACTCTTTGTTTCTGCGTTTAATTGATTGTTTTTTTCCGCTAAATTTTGGTTTAAATTATTTCTTTCATTAAGAAAATTTTCCATATGTTTATTAATTTCTTGCTGGCTCAATAAAGCATTATTTTTTTCAATTTGTTGTTGATTTGCCAAGGCAATATTTTTTGAATCTTCGAGCGCTTGAGTTTTGTCAAATTCTCCAGCTTTTTTTGATAAATTATCGAGAGAGGACATTGATATATTTGGTCGCAACCGACTAATTTCGGCAATCGGTATCAATTTTAAAGTTGCTTGTAATGTATCAAAATCTGATTTTTCAAAAGTATTTTTTTTCAAAGTAATTTCTAACAAATTTAAACTTTGAAGAATCGCCGGATTGTTGGAATATTCTGCCGGCGTTGCGGTTGTTTGGATTCCAAATAAAGCATTGTTTTGAGTCGAATTATTGTCGGTTCCATTCAAGGAAATTCCGAACAAAGTATTATTTTTATTTGAATCATTATTGGTTCCATTCAAGGGAATTCCGAACAAAGTTGCGCCCGCTTCTTTGTTGGATTCCGTCATGTCTTTTTTATTTTCTGCCATATTGATTTATTTAAAATTTTTAAAATATTGATTAACGGAATTGGTTAATGTTTTGGCGACAAGCCTACGGTAAGAAACGCTGTTAAGCATTTCTTCTTCGCGACGATTTGATAAATAGCCAAGTTCAATTAAGACTGAAGCCATGTCGGGAGCGGTTAGAACCATAAATCCCGCAAAGCGATGGGTGTTTTGTAAAATTTCAATTTCAACTTTTTTAATGTCCCTGATGACATATTTGGCAAAGCGCGCCGAGCTATTTTTCGATTCTCTTTGCGACAAATCAATCAAGGTTTTCATTATATCTTTGCTTGCTCCCGAAAAATCTATGCCATTAATTATATCGGCTTGATTTTCTTTTTGCGCCAAAAGCCCAGCCTGTTTATCGGAAGAGTTATCGGACAATGTATAAATCGAAAATCCCGAAACATGATTATCGGCGATTGAATTGGCGTGAAGAGAAATAAATAAATCAGCTTTTTTGCGTCTTGACTTAGCAACTCTTTTGTCGAGAGGAATAAAAAAATCTTCATCGCGAGTTAAATAAACTTTATATTTTTTCTCATTCATTAAATGTTTCGCAAGCTCTTTGGCGTATGATAAAGTGATGTTTTTTTCTTTGGTTCGAGCATAAACGCCGATGGTCCCTGGGTCTTTTCCGCCATGACCCGCATCAATTATTATGACGGGCTTATTGAGTGGTCGAGAAATTTTTTTATCACTTGAAATTTCTGTTTGCGGAATTTCAGTTTTGTCTTTTTGAAGAAGCGGTTTCGCTGTTCTGACTTTATATTTTACAATTGAATTGGAGGTTTTTTTTATGATTAAATCCGCATCATTTTTATTTTCTTTTGGAGTTTTTTCATCTTCTTTTTTAACAATAATTTCTTTGGTAACTTTTTCTTTAGAAATATTTTGTGGAGAAATTTTTTCATTTTGATTTTTTTCTAAAACGGGTGGTTGTAAATTATTTTTTTCAATTGGAATTGGTTGATTTATCTTACGAATCTTTGGCTCAAGCGTACAAGAAATAATTTTATTTTTTTTATCAAAATTGGTATTTTTTGCCAAATATTTTTCTTGAAAAAACAAAGTTATCACCAAA
>CAIOKL010000052.1 GCA_903858915.1 uncultured Alphaproteobacteria bacterium
CAAAAATTGATCTTTTTTGCTTATTATTAAGATTTTTTTTGAACATTATTTAAGGCTTTTTTTAAAGTAAAAAAATTTATAAAAATTTTTGAAATATAACCAAAAGATATCAACCCCGCAATCAAATAAGCGAGCGTCACATAAAAAGAATAATCGTTCAAATTTTCCATAAATTTATTTAAATTGAAATAATTTTGATTTTATGATTTTATAAGAGTTTAATTTTTTAACAAGACCATAAATTTTTTAAAAAAATGCATTTAAAAAAATATTTAATTGCATTTAAAACTAAGTTTTTTAATATGGTTTCAACATTTGCCTAGATAGCTCAGTCGGTAGAGCAAAGGACTGAAAATCCTTGTGTCGGCGGTTCGATTCCGTCTCTAGGCACCACTTTTCCCAATTCTCACCACCGATTTTTTTTAAAATTTCCGGCTTAAAGTTAATTAAAAAAAATACCCTATTTCTGTCTTTTTTTCCTCCTCTCATCTTTAAAAATCGCATTAGCAACAATTGCTGGCAAACCTATTAGCGTTGCGGTTGTTGAAGTTAAGAGCGTTATTATTATTGTTGGTAAATATGGCATTTTCTCGAGGTTGCGAATATCGACTATTTTATAAACCACTATTATGGCAAATAAAAAAATTATTATTTTAGAATATCTCATTTCTCTATCTGACAATTCAAATATGGCGTAAATTTTTCTATATAAATTAGGTAGGAAGTGCAATAATATTTTATAAAAAATAAAAATAAAAAACCCCAAAAACATTACTAAATATCCAAAATCCTCAAAAGAACTTTTAATTTCAAATAATACTAAACAAAGAATCAAAGAAACTCCAATTAGAAACTTATTGCAAGTCTCAATTATCCATTGAAGCAGTTTTTCTTTTTGCTTAAGCTTTAATTCAGAGTGCTGGTCGAGCAATGATTTTAGTCTTAATATTGTTTGCCTTTCCAAAATTTCTTTAGGAACGAAATTAGCATTTTTTTCATAATTAGATTTACTCTCCGAATTTTCAAAAGGTGTTTTAAAAGATTCTTCATATTGCTCTAAAGCATCTTTTTTATTCAAAAGCTCTGAATATTCAAAGGATTTGTTAAACTCTTCTTTGAGTTCTTCAAATTGCTCATTATCGTCTTTTTTATTCATAAATTAAGTGGTGATTTATAGGTTATCTTGCGATTTATTTAAGAAGTTTTCAATTGCGGGCAAACATCTTTTTTTAATTTCATCATCATTTAGGGGTTGATTGGCTCCAGTGGCGGGACCATTTCTGTTGTAAATCTTATCCCATGGTGAGTTTTTTTTATGAACAATCTCGACTAGATCCATTGCGTCCTTATTTCCATAACAATTAATTACGGCATTTACAATATTGATGGTATTGTAATCGTCCTCTTTGATAGAAAGTATGGGGTTTTGCTCTTCGCCACTATAAATATAATTGGTAATTTCCCACTCTCCTTTGTAATAATAATATACCGAAGGAATAACGGGGCCAAGCTTCCACGCCTGAATTGATTCATCAAATAATCGAGGATGCTCTTTGTTTAGAACCAAATTCCAACCATAAGCGATATATAATAATTTTTGTAATTTAAGATGAGTAATTTCTTTTTTGTTAACACGAAAATATCGCAATATGTAATTAGCAACATGAGCTGCGGTATATCTGGCTCGGCGGTTTGTCATAGTGATTTTATTAAATTTAATTCATTGGTTAAATTATTGATTTATTTTTTAATTTATCAAATATTTTTTTTAAGTTAAAATAATTATTTCTTCAAAAAGTTTATTGGTCCTTCGGCGCGACCATTGATGAATTGATCGACAAAAGGGTTGTTAGAATTGTCGAGATTTTTAATTGAATCACACCAAATTATTTTTCCCTCGTAAAGCATGGCGATTTTGTCGGAAATTTTGCGCGCCGAATGCATATCGTGAGTGATGGTGATGGTCGTCGCTCCAAGCTCTTTCGAGTTAGCGATGATTAAATTATTGATAACATCCGCCATGATTGGGTCAAGCCCCGTGGTTGGCTCATCGAAAAAAATTATTTCCGGATTGGTGGCGATTGCTCTCGCCAAAGAAACGCGTTTTTGCATTCCGCCCGAAAGTTCCGAAGGCAATAAATCCGCGGTTTTTTCGCTCAAGCCCACCGCATTAAGTTTGGCAATTGCAATTTTTCTGGCGTCAATTTTTGGCATTTTTTGATGATGAACTAAGCGAAAAGCTACATTTTCCCAGACCGAAAGCGAATCAAAAAGCGCACCGCCTTGAAATAAAAATCCGAACTTTTCCATTAATTTATCCCGTTGTTTTTCTTTGATATTAGAAACCTCTTCGCCATCGATTTTAATGCTTCCCGAAGTTGGATTAATGAGGGTTGCGACAATTTTAATTAATACCGATTTACCGCTTCCCGAGCCACCTAAAACGACCAAAGACTCACCTTTATTAACTTGCAAATCTATTCCTCGCAAGACTTCTTTATCATCAAAACTTTTGACGAGATTTTGAATCGATATTTTTTCGCTCATTAATTATTTTTTAGCCTCTTCTAATTTTTTATCGATAAGTTTTTTAAGAGTAACATAGTCAACATAACCTTCGGAAACTTCGCCATTAACAAAAAAACTTGGTGTCGATTTTATAAAAAGTGATTTTGCCACTTCCATGCGATGCTTAAGAATTTTTTCTTGCAAAGATTTGTCATTGATACAAGCATTGAAGGCCTCGGAACTCATGCCGTCAAGCTTGAAAATTGCTTCAAGTTTTTCAATAAATTTTTGATCAAACGCCCAATTATCTTGGGTTTTAAACAAAATTTTAGTGGCGCTGTAATATTTTTCACTTGGATTTTCACTATTTTTAGTAACGCATTCGCTAACCATTGCGCCAGCAAGGGCGGGGTGATTCAATGGAAAATTTCTATAAATAAAAGCAACTTTGCCACTATCAATATATTCGGCTTTGATTTTTTCAAAAGCTTCGCGCACAAAAGATGCGCAATGCGGGCAAGAAAGAGAGGCATATTCGATAAAAACAACTGGAGCATTTTTATCGCCAAGCACATAATCTTCAGGCAAAATTTTTAGCAATTCGCTGTTTTTGCGCGCATCTTCTTGAATTTTAGCATCATCGATCACCGCTTGATTTACGGGGTCTTGCGGGTTTTGCTCGGGCTTTAAATTTTCAGCACTTTGGCTTGAATATTTTAGTGAAGTTTTAGTTTTATAATTATTAACTACCAACGCTCCAAACCCAATCAAAAGAATGGCGGAAATTAAAATGATAAGTTTTTTCTTTGAATTATTTTTCATATTTGTTTTGTAAAATTTATTTGAAAAAATAAATTGAATATCTTTTAAAAAAATATATTATGACTCTAAAATTAAATCAATAGAATTTATGCTCCCAATTTCAGTTTTTATAATTACCAAAAATGAAGAAGATCGCATTGAAAAAATTATCAACGCGGTTAAAAAATTTGCCGATGAAATTTTAATTATTGATTCTGGGAGTAGCGACAAAACCGTTGAATTAAGCCAATCCTTGGGGGCGCAAGTTTATTTCAATCAATGGAATGGTTATGGTCAACAAAAAATTTTTGGCGAGCAAAAATGTCGCAATAATTGGATATTAAATATCGATGCCGATGAAGAAGTTTCCGCAGAATTATCGCAAGAAATTATAAATATTTTTGGTCAAAAAATTGCCGAAAATGTGGCGGGATTTAAAATTAAAATTGTGAATAAATTTCGCTTCGAAGAGCGCCCTAAAAAATTAGCATATTTTTATAATCAATTTCGACTTTATCGTAAAGATGTCGCTGGCTTCAAAAATAGCGCCGTTCATGATTCGGTCGAGTTAAAATCCACCGCAAAATATCAAATTTTGCAATTAAAAAATATTATTTTCCATCAATCTTTTCGCAGTTTTTCACATTGGATTGAGAAAATAAATTCTTACTCTTCAATGCAA
>CAIOKL010000053.1 GCA_903858915.1 uncultured Alphaproteobacteria bacterium
ACCTCAAGGCAATCAAGATCTTTCAATCCATTTATCGCGTAATAATGAATTATTTTTTGTTCATTATAATCAAAAAACTGATTTTATAATTGCCTATCCCGACGAAGAAAGAAAAGCCGATATTCTAATCGACCAAGAACCTTTGGAATCAATGATATACCTTTCCAGAGGGAATTTAAAATCAAAATTTAACTGCCCACTAATCAGACAAAATTTTGAGATAGAACATCGCGAATTTGTATTTAAAGGCGTTGGATTAATTGAGAAATTAACATCGGAAGAGAGTAGAAAAATTTACGAAGCTGATTATGGAATTTGGAAACCGCTTCTAGGTAGAGAAGCAAGAATAAGTACAG
This sequence comes from uncultured Alphaproteobacteria bacterium, assembly GCA_903858915.1. Classification (GTDB taxonomy): domain Bacteria; phylum Pseudomonadota; class Alphaproteobacteria; order Rickettsiales; family UBA1997; genus CAILUF01. The sequence continues at coordinate 357 of CAIOKL010000053.1, forward strand.
AATATTTTGCAGTAGAAATCGATCAGGAAAACCCATTTTCTCACTTAGAAATGAATATTGTCGAAAATGAAAAAAAGCTTTCTTTGCAATTTTTTTATTGCGATAAAAATCCCAATAATAATTTTGCAATTAACTTTGAAATAGAAGATAAATTTTTGTATTTAGTTGCGGTCTCCGATAAAAAAGAAGAGTTGGCAGAAAATTTTAAAAAACAATCCATTCGCGATTTGCTTAATGATTTTATTGCTTGTTTTAGTAGTGAATTTTTAAAAAAAGAAGTCGATTTTGGCGCAATATTTAAAGAAATTGATTTCGATAAAGCGGTGGTAAAAATTTTTTCTCATAATGAATATGAATTTTTAGAAAAAATTAATCAAAGAGAAGTTAGAGTCGATTCACCATTTGGAAAAATATCGAAAGGCGCCGTTCAAGCGGATCCGGCATATATTCATCCCTCAATCGACAAAATAAAAATTTTGGAAAAAAAAGGGCAAATTTTATCGACACCAGCCAACTCCTCTCCTGAAAATCAAAATTCTGATGAATCAAAATCACAATTATCGTCAAAGCCTAAAGGGAAAATATGGCCTTGGCAACATGAAGCAAAAACATTGGAAAAGCCTGCAAAACAAGGGCATCAAAAATCTTAAATTTACATCTCCATTTAAAGCTTACCAATAAAATTCTTAATCAAAACCCGCGCGCATTGATTATAAAAATTAAACTTCTTATTTCTTTTCGAATAATATCAATTGCCATATTTAAATATTCCCAATTTCCTGCCTTTATTACTAAAAATTTACTAAAATTATAATAATTTAAATTAACAATATATTACAATGCATTATAATATCGCATAATTTACTTTCTTACATTGCAAATTATTTTTTTATAATAGAAATTTACATACTTACTTTGGTAATGAATTTGTTTTTAAATGTATGAAACACCAAGCTTTTCAAGAATTCGTTGAAAAAATTTCAAAACTCGATCCCTTTTTAGATTCAAATCAATTTGAAAAATTAACCAATAAATATTTCCGTGAATTTCAAGTTTCATTAGGAACAAATGGAGAACTTACTTTGGCACATTTATTTTCGGCCCGCTTAAATACCTCTTCAACTCCGAATACTCTCATTGCAAATGATCCGAGCTTGCCATCGGGTTTCAATTTAACTAGTCTAAAAAGGAATCCAACCTTAGGAAGTTCCAAGGGATTCATCAATGATATTTTCTCAATTACCGATAAAATTGTCGACCCAAAAACACGAGAATTAATTTTAATGCCGTTGCTAATGCACAATTTTAGCAAGCCTATTAATATTAGCAGTCAAATGCTTGAATTGGCTGATGGACTTAGATGTTCCGATGATTCAAAGCCAAAAATAGACTCTGAGTCTTTAACAAAAATCTCATCGAAACTCATTGAACATCTCAAGCATTTTGAAGCGCCTTATCAATCTGCAGAAGCTCGACAAATGAGCTTAATGCAAATGTTTGGAATTTTACAAACAGTTGAGGGGTTTCAAAAATTTGGCATTACGGTAAAAAAACCAATTGCAAGAGGCGCTTGCACTGAAATTGACTTTGCCAAATACCTAGATCAAGCACCCAGATTTAACTTGAACCCCGCATTAGATGTTACAATAGATGGTAAACAAACTTTGGGCACTTGGAATCGTGGCAAAATTGACCTAAGCAATTCTGGTATTAGAAAACCCTATGTAATTAATCACGAATTTTTTCATACTTTTTTGAGAATGTATAATAAAGATGTTGTATTAGCTCATATTGATGATTTAAAAATTTTAAATCCATTGTTGGATCAAGGAAAACTTGTTGCCATGAGTATTTTGGGAACCATTTATTCCTCCTATATTCCAACAAGCTTTACTAAAACTGAAGGCATCGGCGCACTTGATCATTTGCTTTTGGCGGCCGCGCGCAATGGTGGTAGCCCTAGAAATCTTCCAAGTAATTGCAATGGGAACTTTGTAAATCTAAGTACTTTCTTCCCAAAATCTTGTCCCGATGGAAATGCCCCGCGACTATTTATGGAAACTCCTTACTCGGAAGAAATGCAAGGCATACCAAGTAATCAAAATATTCCCGATACAGGGCTTAAAATATTATTAAACACAGTTCAAATTGAGTGTTTAACAGCGGTTTCCACGGGCTTATTTCAATTAATCGCTACCTCTCTAAAATTAAATGAAGAAGCTCAAAAACCAATTTTGTCTACAATAGAAACTGCCAGCAGAATTGGCTTTGTGGCTCTATATGAAGATATAAACTCGGCAATGAATCTCGCAATTATTTCGGGATCAGTGACCTCTTTAAAAATGCTTGATTTTGCCTCACAAACCATGGGATTCGGATCTCCAAAAAAATTTGCACAAGAATTAGTTGGCAAAATTGGCGAAGCAACAATCGGCAAAGAAATGACTAAAAAAATTAGCGATAAAATTAGCGACACGCCTCGGGAATTAAAAAAATTTGCAAGTCGAGTTCCTTTTGTTTTTGCCCTTCATGCAATTGATAACCTAATTAAAAACTCCGAAAACAAAGATGATAAAGCGCAAATTCCAAAAATTGAAGATAGCATTATTTTTAGTCTGGCGGCATCATTATGTTCGGCTTTAATATGTGGCATTATTGACATTGGCGTTAGAAAATTATTACAAAGACAGCCTCAAGAGAATTTAGCTGGAACGGGAGAAAATCACCCTCCGGCAATTACCGCCGAATTTGTTTTAAATCAATCTTTGGAAGCACCCCAAATCGCACCCCCAAACGCCGATCGATTAGAAGCGGGTTTTGGCGATTCATCAAATACACCGCAATCTACGGCTCCAAATTCGAATCCATCAGGAGATCCCCACCCGACACAGCCATTAGTTTTTACGAATAAAGCTTCATTGGGTTTAAATTAAAACTATTTTTTAATTAATTTTAAAATTATTTAAAAAACATTGTTAAAAATCATAATATTTTTAGACTAAAATTTGTTTTATATAAAAAATTTCTTAAACAATGCGTAAACTTGTTGCTCTAGCTTTAATCGCCTTTTCTATTTTTACAACTTCATGCAATGGCTTAACAAAAAAATTGTGGAATTGGCATGGTTACGAAGAAGATTTTAAACATTTTTTAATCAATCAGCAAAATGGTTATGTAGTTTTTTTAGCGCAAAAATTTCATTATGTTTTTATTGATAATTCCAATTTAATGAAAAATATTTTATTGTGGCAAGACCGTCGCACGCTGTTCATCGATACCTCAGAAACCGAAATTCATGTTGATAAAAATAATCAAGCGAATGGTGAAGTTATGATTCGAAGTTTTTCTGAAAATTTGATGCCTCATCGCGAATTTTTTTTAGTTAATAATGGCTTCAAAAAAGATAAAAAAGGTTGGTATTTGAAACTTAAACTTTTTGGCAATCGCTATCTAGCAAATCCGAATATTCACGGCAATTTTCCGCAATTGGATTTAAATTATAAAATTAAAATCTCGGAAGAATTAAACAGGGGTGAAATTTTAACGGCAACCGCCCTCACCCCAATAGCTATAACCGCCGACGGCATCATCACCATCGGCAAAATTTTACTTTCGCCTTTCGGAAATTAAGTTTTTTATTATTTAAATTATTTTACTATTTATAAATTTTTCAAAATTCCTCTTGCCTTAAATATTTCCTTTTTTTATTATGCGAAAATAATTATTTTTACAAACCCAA
>CAIOKL010000054.1 GCA_903858915.1 uncultured Alphaproteobacteria bacterium
CATTGCTTTTTTCATCGTATGTTGGCCAGCCTGTGAGTATACTTCTCGGGAATATGTCGGATGCTGGAGTTTATAGTGATCTCAACATTTACCATCAAGCTGGCACTGAATCGTTCCCATGTATTTCTAATTATTATAAGAATTTTATAAATTTTTTCTCACCAACTTCTTTTATGATTATTGTGACAAATGGCGATTGCCAAGGCATCCGCCTCATCTTCGGTTTTAAAATTCGCTTTGGGAAGTAAAATTTTTATCATCGCTTGAACTTGATTTTTATCGGCGCGCCCTACTCCAACAATGGTTTTTTTAACCGAGGTTGCCGAATATTCATTAACTTTAATTCCACAAATTCCTAAAGTTAAAATCAACGCACCTCTTGCATGACCGAGTTTTAAAGATGAAATTGGATTTTTATTCACAAAAGTCTCTTCAACCGAAGCTTCATCTGGCTTGTAAAGCTGAATAATTTGCAACAAATTTTGATGAAAATGATTGAGCCTTTCGGCCATTTCTTGTTCGGGCGAAGAATAAATCGTTGCACAAAAAACAAAATTTAGCGAATTATTTTTAACATCGATAATGCCGATTCCGGTTTTTGTAAGCCCGGGATCAACTCCAATAATTCTCATATTTTAATCGTAAAATTTTTGATTATTTTGCTCCATGGAAATCAACAATTTGCTAACGGCAAATCGTTCGCCATATTTTTTTTCAAAATTTTGTAATTTTTTAACAACATTTTGAAGTCCGAGCTTATCGGCATAACGCAAAACACCGCCTCGAAACGCGGGGAATCCGGCTCCCATAATCATCGCCATATCGAGATAACGGGCATTTTTAACAACACCTTCTTCCAAACATTTCGCGGATTCGTTAATCATTGTTAAAATGCATCGCTCAATTATTTCGCTATCATTAATGTTATTTTCAGGAGTTTTAATTTGATTTTTTATTGAATCAAGAATTTCATAAATCGCCAAATTTTGGTCGGTAATTTTATTATTTTTATCATAATTATAAAAACCCAAATTCGATTTTTTACCAAGCAAATTTTTATGGTTTTTGTAAATTTCTTGTAAAATTTCGGCGACCTTCATGCGCGATCCGTAACCGCTCTCCAAGGATTGTGCCACTTTTACTCCGACATCGATTCCAACAACATCCGCCAACACAAAAGGACCCATCGGCATACCAAATCGCTCGACTTCATGATCAATTTTTTTAATCGAAAAACCATCTTGCAATAAATAAGCTGATTCGTTGAGATAAGTTAGCAAAATACGATTTACCAAAAATCCGGGAACATCTTTTACCACAATCGGAGTTTTGCCTAATTTTTTAGAAATTTTAACGATTGAAGCGACGGTTTCGTTAGAAGTTTTTTCGCCATAAATCACTTCGACCAAAGACATTTTATTAACGGGATTAAAAAAATGCATTCCCACAAAGCGACTAGGATTCTGTAGAGCTTTCGCCATTTCAGAAATTGATAATGACGAAGTATTTGAAGCAATTATGGCGTCATTTGGAACTTGCGATTCAACTTCTTGTAAAATATTTTTTTTGACCGCAATATTTTCGACCACCGCCTCGATTATTAAATCACTATGTTCAAAATTTGTATAATCCAAACCCGCGCTGACATTCGCCATTTTTAAACTCACTTGATTGGAATTTAATTTACGAATTTTTTGAAGTTGATTAAAAATTTTCAAAATTTGATTATAACCAAGTGCGATTGCTTGTTGCGTAATATCTTTAATTCGAACGCTAAAATTATAATTTGCAAAAAGCCATGCGATCCCGCCACCCATGATTCCAGCACCAATCAAAGCAACATTTTTAATATCTTTTTGCGCGATAAAATCGTCAACTCCCAAATCTTTTTTCAAGGCTTCGGAGGTAAAATAAATTTCGATCAAATTTTTTGAAATTTCGCCCGTCGCCAAATCGCAAAAAGCATCAAGTTCAATTTTAAAACCGCGATTTCCGTAGGTTTTGCGATAAGTTTTTTTAACAACTTCAAGCGCAAAAAATTGCGCTAAATAATGTCCTTTAGTTTTTTCCCATAAATTTTTTTGCGCATAATAAAAAATTAAATGTTTTTTCATCAATAATGATTCGATGTAAAACCTTTTGTGAGCATTGCCATTGCGCCTTAACAAGAATTTATTTTTTTGACCATTTTTAATGATTTCGGTAACAAAAGCACTCAAACTTTCTTCAAGAAATTCTTCGTGAATTGCCTCATCGACTAAGCCGATTTTGTATGCTTTTTCGCCATCAATTGCCTTGCCCGATAAAATTATTTTCAAAGATTCTTCCAAACCCACCAAGGCTGGCAAGCGTTGCGTTCCGCCGAATCCGGGGATTATTCCAAGATTGACTTCGGGCAAACCGAGTTGCGTTTTAGGATTAAGAACCGCCACGCGATATTGGCACGCCAAAGCCAATTCCAAACCGCCACCGAGGCACGCCCCCTTTATCACCGCAATAGTTGGAATTTCAATTTTAGCTAATTTATTAAGGATATCTTGACCGCGAGAAACTTTTTCTCGAGCATCTTTCTCATCAACAATAGAGCGGATTTCATTGATATCCGCGCCGGCAATAAAAATATCTTTTTTGTGCGAAGAAATTAGCAAAACACGAATTGCTTTATTGCCGTCAATTACATTTATGGCGCGCTCCAATTCTTCTAAAACAATTTTGGAAAGTTTGTTGATTTTTTCGTCGGGTAAATCAAAAATTAAGTTAGCGACTCCGCTTCTATCAATACTAAAATCAATGCCGTTGGTCATTTTTTAAACGATTAAATTTGTAATGAATTGTGTTATTTTTATTATATTTCACACCCGCAATATCATGATTTAAACTCTC
>CAIOKL010000055.1 GCA_903858915.1 uncultured Alphaproteobacteria bacterium
ATATCAAATAAATTTTACAAATTTTGGAATTGAAGAAGAAAAACAAGATGGAATAAATACACTTTTTAACGAATTATTAAAATCTTCAAATCCAGATAAAGAAGAGGTGGCAAAGTTTTTTATTGATTTACTTCAAATCGAATTACCCGAGGGGGAAGATAAAAAAATTCAATTAGCAGTATTTTTCAAAAATAATAAAAAAGAAATTGCTCATTGTTTTTGCAATTTTAACTTAAAAAAGGAAGATGTTAATTCTGCACTTACCTCATTAAAAGACGGTTGTCATGCCAATATCGACATGCAATTTAAAAATATGCTTTATGGCATGATGATTAAAGACGAAGAAGCTCAAATTTTATATGCGGTTGCGGGGACAAATATATTTTCAGCGATTGCTGATGGGCGAGACATTACTCACCATGGTTCGTCGGTAAATAACAGCATAATTAAATCATATTTTTTATCGCCGATGCGACTCATAGAAAAACTTTCTAATGAGGAAAGATTGAATGGTCAGAAGGCGACTGATATTATTAAAAAAAATATTGGAGAAAATAAATTTAAAAATTTGCATGAAAGATTGAATAGAGAATTGGATTCGAATTTAAGCGTAGAGGATGAGGGCAAAATCATGGAGCAAAAAATCAAAGAAATCGCGAGTTATTTGATAGTAAAAAAAGTTTTTGGTGAAGAAAAAATTAGGGATTTGGAGAGTATAAATCCGCAGTTAAAAGAATTGGGTAAGGCTATAGAGCTTTCAGGAGAGCCTTCGCCAAAAATAGAACAAGGAAGCGTTCAACCTAGTTCAAAAAGACAAAGACATTAATATCGATTATTAATATTTACCTAAAAAACTAAATATTTCTCGCCACTTCGTCGCTAAAAGAATAATTGCCGGTAACGTTTTGTACATCATCGCAATCATCAAGTAAATCAACCATTTTCAAGAGTTTTTGGGCTTGATCTAAATCGGAAATTTCCATTAAATTTTTAGCTTTCCAATCAAGTTTGGCGGAAGTTGCATCGCCAAATTGTTTAGTTAAAATATCGCGAACTGTAATAAAATTTTCGGGTTGGGTAAAAATTATATAAAATTCTGGATTGATCTCGACATCGTCGGCTCCTGCTTCAATGGCACTTTCAAAAATTTTTTCTTCGCTAGCGACTTTGCTTTCAAATTGAATAACGCCGACTCGATCGAACATAAAACCTACCGAGCCAGTTTCGCCAAGCGCTCCGCCCATTTTAGTAAAAATACTGCGAACTTCGCTAGCTGTTCGATTGCGATTATCGGTAAGTGCTTCGACGATTAGAGCAATGCCGTTTGGAGCATAACCCTCATAACGAATTTCTTCAAAATTATCGCCATCAGTTCCGGCAATAACTTTTTTAATCGCTGTGTCAACGCGATCTTTCGGCATGTTATTATTTCGAGCTTCGATTATAGCGTTACGTAAGCGTGGATTGAATTCGGGATCTGGTTGCCCAGACTTCGCCGAAACCGTAATTTCACGAATTATTTTGGTAAAAATTTTTGCTTTTTTTGCATCTTGTGCCCCTTTGCGATGCTTGATATTTGCGAACTGCGAGTGTCCTGCCATAAATTTTTAGAAATTGAATTTAATTTATTTTAGAAAGTATTCCGCCAATTTTAATTGGTAAAATTTTGGTGGCAAGTCCCGTTTTATTATCAACCTCGACGACACAACCGCATATCGTCGCCTCACCTTTTGCCGGTTCCATTTTATCAAATTTTCTTTTATGTAAAAACATTTGCAATGGGACATTTTTATCCATGCCAATCACCGAATCGTAATCGCCACACATGCCCGCATCGGTTTGGTAAGCGGTTCCGCCATTCATAATATGACAATCATTAGTTGGAATATGAGTATGCGAGCCTACAACCGCAGTGACTTTGCCGTCCAAAAATTTTCCCATCGCCATTTTTTCCGAAGTCGCTTCGGCGTGAAAATCTACAAAAATCG
>CAIOKL010000056.1 GCA_903858915.1 uncultured Alphaproteobacteria bacterium
CGATTATTTAAATTCAATTTCACTCGATAAATTATGAAACCAATTTATCTTGATTACAACTCTACAACCGCAATGTCGGAAGCGGTAATCACCAAAATGACTGAAGTTTTGCAATACCCCTTTAACTCTTCAGCTACGCACTCTCTTGGGCGTAAAGCTAATGCCATTATCGACGAAGCTAAAACCAAAATTACTGCATTTTTAAATTGCAAAAATTACGAAATAATTTTTACCGCAAGCGCTACCGAATCAACAAATACAATATTTTTTGGCTCTGATTTTTCGCAAATTTTAATGTCAAATATCGAACATTCTTCGGTTTATAATTGTCGCCCCCCTCACCTCAAAATTTCAGAAATTTCTTGCAATGAAAATGGTGTAATAAATATCGATGATTTTAACAAAAAAATTCCACAAAATAAAGAAAATTTTTTAGTGTCGGTGATGGCTTGCAACAACGAAACCGGAGCCATTCAACCCGTTGAAGAAATTGCCAGAATTACACATCAAAATTTAGGTTTATTTCATTGTGATATCGTCCAAGCTGTTGGAAAAATTCCGATCGATTTAGAAAAATTAAATGTTGATTACGCGTCAATTTCAGCCCACAAAATCAACGGTCCGCAAGGAGTCGGTGCTTTAATCATTCGCAAAGGACTCGATTTTCGTCCATTAGTTTATGGCGGAAAACAACAAAAATCTAAAAGAGCTGGATCGCTTAACGTTGCAGGAATTGCAGGCTTTGGTGAAGCTTGTGCCTTGGCTCAAAACAATCTCGATGATTTTCAAAAAATCACCATTTTACGCGATTATTTAGAAGAAAATTTACAAAAAATTACACAAAATAAAATAAAAATTTTCGCCTCAAACGCCACGAGGCTTGCTAATACTTGCTTTTACGCCATTCCAAATGTAAATAACCAAACGCAATTAATAAATTTTGATTTAAACAATATTTGCGTAAGTGCTGGAGCTTCTTGCTCTTCGGGCACAGTTTCGCAATCACGAATTTTAAAAGCCATGAATGTTGGCGATGAATTTTTGGATGGAGCGATTCGCGTGAGCCTAACGCCACAAACCACCAAAAATGAAATCGATTATTTTATAAAAATTTTTAATGAATTTTATCAAAGAACTAAAAAATAAAAGGACAAAATGACAATAAAATTACCAATATATTTAGATTATCAATCTACTACGCCAATCGATCCGCGGGTTATTGATAAAATAATCGATGTCATGAAAAATGATTACGGAAATCCACATTCAAGAAGCCATTCTTATGGTTGGAAGGCCGAAGAAATCGTTGAAATCGCTCGTCGTCAAGTCGCTCAACTTATCAATGCCAATGACAAAGAAATTTTTTTCACTTCGGGGGCAACGGAGTCAAATAATATCGCCATTAAAGGCGTCGCCAAATTTTACTAAAGCGCCAAAAAAAAACATATTATAACTTTAACGACAGAACATAAATGCGTAATTAATTCATGTCGCGACCTTGAGCAAGAAGGCTTTAAAATAACATTTTTACCCGTGCAAAAAAATGGCTTGGTTGATTTAAATGCTCTCGAAAACGC
>CAIOKL010000057.1 GCA_903858915.1 uncultured Alphaproteobacteria bacterium
AAAAATTTACATTCTCAACTTTTTGTAATCGGCACAATTATCGCTTTACTAACTTCAATAATAACCATCAATAATGATTTTTTAGAAAAAGATTTTCGCGATGGATCGCTTGAGCAAATTATAATTGATTGTCAAAATTTAGAAATTTTTGTAATTGCCAAATGTCTTGCCAATTGGCTTTCTTCGAGTTTTTTAATCGCCTTATTGGCTACAATAATTTTAAAAATTAGTGGCTTCGAAATTTTAAATTTTTGGCAATTTTTTTTGGTATTAATTTTAAATAGTTTGTCTTTGAGTTTTTTATTAGCTTTCTGCGGAAGCTTGTCAATGCTGGGTGGATTCACTTCAATGATTTCGATAATTGCTATTCCCTTGGCATTGCCGATTTTAATAATTACCTCGGCAACGATTAATGAGAATTACCAATTAAATATCAAAATGTTATTCGCTTTAACGATTTTGATCATCGCCGTTTCAAGCTTCGCTTGCGCAAAAATTATTAAAATCGCAAATAATTAATTTTAGGATTGCGGTACAAATTCAATTATTATTTGACCAATTCCAACCACCTCACCTTCGTTAAATTTAATTTTGCCAATCTTAATATCGTGATCGGTGCGAATAATATTTTCCATCTTCATCGCCTCAATAATGACAAGCTCTTGACCCGCTTTAATTTCATCTCCTTCTTGCACTTTAAAGCGAATAATTTTGCCGGTAATTGGTGAAGTAAGATTTTTCGGTTTAGCATTTTTTTGAATTTTTGGCATAAATTTATTTAACTCGGCAATTCGCGGAGAATGCACGCTTACAAAGGCGTCAAGACCAGAATATTGCAACAAATAACTTCCCGTATTATTATTTTCGCGAACTTTAACGCCGACGGCGCGATCATTAACAAAGCCACGGAATAACTTCTCGCCGTTATTCCAACTATGTTTTAATTCAATTTCTTTGTGATCACATTCGATTTTTAAATAACCCTCACTGCGATTTAAAATATTTACAAGGTAAGATTTTTCATCGATAAAAACTACCCAGCGTTCTGAAACTTGCTTTTGACGATTACGCAATTGTCCCGTCATGTGGGCGTTGCGCTCATAGTTTTTTAAGAAAATTTCCATGGCGCTAGAAATCAAAACTTCTTCGGCAATTGAATCAAGATGACTTCCTGAAAAACCCACCGGAAATTCTTCTTTTATAAAAGAGGTTGATATATTTCCCGCAACGAATCGTTCATTTTTCATGATGGTTTCGAGGAAACTAATATTGTGCGAAACGCCGTTTATCGCAAAGCCTCCCAATGCATTGCGCATATGCTCAATCGCCTCGTTACGATTTTTACCAAACGAACATAATTTAGCAATCATGGCATCATAAAACATACTAACTTCGCCACCCTCATAAACACCCGAATCAACGCGAATATTATCATTTTCTTCAGGCTCAATATAAAGACTAATTCTTCCCGAAGACGGCAAGAAACCGCGCGAAGGATCTTCGGCGTAAATTCGCGACTCAATCGCCCAACCATTTAATTTTATATCTTCTTGTTTAAACGGTAATTTTTCACCGAGAGCAATTTTTATCATCAAAGAAACAATGTCTAAACCCGTTACTAATTCGGTCACGGGATGCTCAACCTGAAGCCTTGTGTTCATTTCAAGAAAATAGAAATTTCTATTTTTATCCATGATATATTCAATCGTTCCCGCCGAAAAATATTTAACTTTTTGCGCTAAAGCTTTTGATTGTTCATACATTTTTTGACGAGTTTTATCGTCTAAAAATGGGCTTGGCGCCTCTTCAATAACTTTTTGATTATTGCGCTGAATCGAGCATTCGCGCTCACCAAGACAAACTATATTTCCATGTTTATCCGCCAAAACTTGAATTTCAATATGACGGGGATTTTCAATAAATTTTTCGATAAAAACGCGATCATCGGAAAAACTGTTGCGCGCTTCATTTGAAGCCGAAAGAAAAGCTTCCGACATTTCTTCTTTTTTCCAAACAATTCTCATACCCTTACCGCCACCACCGGCAGAAGCTTTTACCATTACGGGGAAACCAATTTTTTCGGCGATCACAGTTGCTTCAACATCATCTTTCACAACGCCCATATGTCCGGGGACCGTGCTAACATTGGCTTCAATCGCAATTTTTTTCGATTCAATTTTATCGCCCATCATTTCGATTGAATAAGTCGAAGGTCCGACGAAAATAACTCCCGCCTTGTCTAAAGCGTTAGCAAAATTACGATTTTCTGATAAAAAACCATATCCGGGATGGACCATAGTGGCACCAGTTTTTTTAACCGCTCCAAGAATTTTTTCTATATTTAGATAACTTTGCGAAGAGGGCGAGGCGCCAATATTAACAGCCTCATCCGCCATTTGAACAAACAAAGAATTGGCGTCGGCATCAGAATAAACCGCAACGGTTTTTATGCCCATTTTACGACAAGTTTTGATAATACGACAAGCGATTTCACCACGATTTGCTATGAGTAATTTATGCATTTGAAAAAATTATTTAATAGTTTAAAATTTTATTTCTAAAAACTAATCCAAACTTCATAAAAAAACAAGAAAATAAATGAAAACTACTTTAAAAACCTTCTTAGAATTGATTAGAATTAAGCAATCAATTGGATCTGCGCTATTAATTTTACCTTGTTTTTTGGCAATCGCCTTAATTTACAAAACCAATTCCGACATTACAATTTCAACAATAATTTCTACAACAATTTTATTTATAATTGGCGCATTTTTAACTCGAAGCGCGGGTTGCATAATCAATGATTTGCTCGACAAAAATTTTGATAAAAAAGTTGAGCGAACCAAGAATCGCCCCTTGGCTTCCAAAAAAATTTCCACCAAAATGGCATTATTCTTTTTAGCAATTTTATTATTTTTAGGCTTGATAATTTTACTTCAATTTAATTTTCAAACTATAGTTGGAGGCTTTGTTGCTCTAGCCTTAATACTGATTTACCCTTTAATGAAAAGAGTAACTTATTTTCCGCAAATTTTTTTAGGAATTACATTTAATTTTGGCATAATTATGGCAGGGTTAGCACTCAATTCTTCGATAAATTTTGGATTAATAATTCTTTATTTAGCCTGTATTTCTTGGACTTTTCTTTATGACACAATCTACGGCTTCCAAGACATCGAGGACGATTTACGCATCGGCATAAAATCGAGTGCCATACTTTTTTCTAGAAAAAATTTTAATAATCCCAAAAAATCTTTATACAAAATTTCGATTATTACAACTTTATTTTTTATTATGCTTGGAGTCTTTGAGGAGTTGAGTTTATTATATTTTGCGATTCCGTAAACCAATTCTGAAACGTTTTCAGAAGTGATATTGGGTTTAGCCACTTCTACGGCGACAGGATTAT
>CAIOKL010000058.1 GCA_903858915.1 uncultured Alphaproteobacteria bacterium
CTCCTCGGCGGTTTCGTAGCATTCATAAAGTCGATTATTGGCGATTAATTTATTTTTGGCTTCTTCGTAACGAGCCAAACGATCGGATTGCTTAAAAACCTCGTCATAATTGAGTCCGAGCCATTTCATATCGGTGAAAATCATGTCGCGATATTCATCACGAACTCTTTGCGAATCGGTGTCGTCTAAACGCAAGAAAAATTTTCCACCAGTTTTTTTAGCGTAAAGATAATTAATAATTGCGGCGCGAATATTACCAACATGCAAAAAGCCTGTTGGTGAAGGTGCAAAGCGAACTTTTGTGGTCATAAAATTTTTTAATCAAATCTGTTTTAGTGAAATTTATTTTGAAATTATGCGATATTTAATTAAATTTGCTATCGCAAAATAAGATTTACTTAAATTTGCTAAAACAAATGAATTTTTGTTTTGATTAGCGCTGAACTTATCAAGCTCTTTACTTAAATAATCAAATTTATCATAATAAAATTTTATTTTAAAAAACCAAAATCATGTTGCAAAAAAAGGTAATTATTGTTGGTGGAGGACCAGCCGGACTGATGTCGGCACAAATCATTGCTAGCGCTGGTCATCAAGTTAAAATTTATGATGCAATGCCGAATTTTGGTCGCAAATTTTTATTAGCCGGCAGAGGAGGCTTAAATTTAACTCACAGCCAATCATTTGAAAAATTTGTAAAAAATTATTTTGAAGATCAAGATTGGCTCGAGCCTTGCATTAAAGAATTTGATGCCGATGATTTACAAAAATGGTGTCATGAATTGGGTCAAGAAACTTTTATTGGCTCAAGTGGCCGTGTTTTTCCAAAGAGCATGAAAACCTCGCCTCTGCTTCGTAGTTGGCTTAGAAAACTTGATAATTTAGGCGTTAAATTTTTTCCAAATCATCAATGGCTGGGCTTTGATAATCAAGATTTAATTTTCAAAAATCGTGAAAATAATTTAATTCACGAAAAATCCGACGCAACCTTGTTAGCCCTTGGCGGAGCTTCGTGGCCCCAACTTGGATCAAGCGGTAAATGGGTTGATATTCTATCAAATTACGACATAAAAATTGCCAAACTCGAACCCGCAAATTGTGGATTCATAGTAAATTGGTCAGATTATTTTAAACAAAAATTTGCTGGAACTCCGCTAAAATCCATCGCCCTCACTCATAACAATATTACTCACAAAGGCGAGTTTATCATTACCAAAAATGGTATTGAGGGCAATGCGGTTTATGCTCTTTCTTCATATCTTCGCGAGACTATTAAAAAAGAAGGCAAAGCGATTTTACATCTCGATCTTCGTCCCGAAATGACGCTTGATAATCTTGAAAAAAAATTGGCGATTCAAAATAAAAAATCATTTAGTAATTATTTACAAAAAGCCGGATTTGCCAATTACACCAACTCATTACTGCGAGAATTAATTGGCTTAGATAAAATTAATAATGCCAATTCGCATGAACTGGCAAATTATTTGAAAAATCTGCCAATTACTTTAATTGCAACTAGCGACATTAATCGAGCAATTTCTAGTGCCGGTGGCATTAAAAAAGAATCATTCGATGATAATTTTATGCTAAAAAATCTTACGGGAGTTTTTGCGGTGGGTGAAATGCTTGATTGGGAAGCCCCGACGGGAGGATATTTATTGCAAGCTTGTTTTAGCACCGCCGTTCGTGCTTCAAAGGGGGTTTTGAAATTTTTAGAAAAGATGTAATAAATTTTACATAATTAGAGTCTCCTAGGAGCAACGGGGCGAAGCAATCCTAAAAAAACCAAATTTATCGCGGATACGGCGATTTACTCGCCGTGGAGCGATTCAGCTGAAAGCTAAATTTGCAAAGCAAATTTAAGTAAGTAAAAAATTCTCCTCGCATCATTTAAAATTGGAAGTGGTATTATTCTGATGTGACATAACTTCGAGTAGATCAGATTTGGTTGGATAAATGTCAAAACTTCCGCATTCTTCGCAACATTTTTTGGTACCAGAAAATCGATATAATGAATATAAAATTGCGATTGGACTAAATGCAATCCACCAAAATATTTCGGTTTTTCTACTCCCTCTTCGAATCTTTTTGGCTTTGCCGACATGTTTGCAATCGGTGCAAATATATTTTTGGATTTTTGCCATTAAAAAATAAATTTATTGGTGATTGGATAGCGACGATCTTTGTCGAAAGCCAATTGAGAAATCTTCACTCCAAGCACCGCTTGTTTGCGTTTATACTCACTTACACAAACGAGTTTAGCAACTTTTTTTACCACTTCCGCTTCAAAACCAAGCTCAATTGTTTCATCGATGGATTTTTGTTCTTCAATCAAAGCATATAAAATTTTATCGAGTTCGTGATATTCGGGCAAGGAATCGGAATCCTTCTGATCGTAACGCAATTCAGCGCTCGGGGCTTTATCGATTATATTTTGCGGAATCAAATTTATATTTTTAAAAGCAGCAATTTTGCATAAATTTTGATTACGAAAATTTGCCAATTGATAAATTTCAGTTTTGTAAAAATCTTTAATCGGATTAAAGGCTCCATTCATATCGCCGTAGAGTGTTGCATAGCCACAAGCCAATTCAGATTTATTGCCCGTTGAAATTAAAAGCGCATTTTTAGAATTAGAAATCGCCATTAAAATATTGCCACGAATTCTTGATTGTAAATTCTCTTCAGCCAATGAAGAGATGACTTCGTGGCTTTTAAGAATTTTTAAATTAGTTTGAAAAATTTCTTCGATTTCAATAATTTTTAAAGCAACTTGTAAATTTTTAGCGCATAATTTGGCATCATCCATTGAGGTTTGCGAGTTGAATTTTGTAGGAAGCGCGTAAAGTTCAACATTTTCATTTCCCAAAGCATCGACCGCAATTGTTGCCACCAAAGCCGAATCAATTCCGCCCGACATTCCGAGAATAATTTTATGAAAATTATTTTTGCGAACATAGTCGCGAAGACCTAAAACACTGGCTTGATAATTTTGTTCAACATTATTATTAATAAATTCAAAAGCATTTTTTTGATGCGCAATAATTTCGACTTTTCCTTTTTTATCAACCAAAATTTGCGCAGAATCTTCAACAAAATTTGCCATTTGTAATGCTGTAGAACCTTGATTATCAAGGACAAAACTCGCTCCATCAAAAACTAAACTATCTTGCCCACCAATTTGATTAACATAAATCAATGGTTTCTTTAAGGTTTGTGAATATTTCTCAGCAATTACTAATCTTTGTTGATTCTTATTTTTCTCAAAAGGCGAAGCATTGATTGAAATAATTAAATCAAAAACTTGCTCGCCGAGCAAAAATAAATTGCGCTCGTCCCACAAATCTTCGCAAATCAAAATCACCAAATCAAAACCACGAAATTCAATATTAGAAATATGCGATGACGCCTTGAAATATCTATTCTCATCGAATACACCATAATTTGGCAAAGTTTTTTTATTTATGATATTTTTAACTTCACCATCCTCAATTAAAATCGCCGAATTGCGTAAAACTTTTTTCTTTCTTTCGGCTTCATAAATCGGCGCACCAAACAAAATTGCGCAATTTTTATTTTTAGTTTTTAAAGTGATTTCTAAAATTTTTTCTTGGCATTTTTTGATAAAATGCTCTTTGAGCCATAAATCTTCGCAAGGATAACCACAAATCGCCATTTCCGAAAACACCGCCAAGTCGTAATTTTGTTGATTCGCGACCTCATATTCTTTGATTATTTTTTCAAAATTTCCTTCAATATCACCAACCACAAAATTAATTTGCGCAAGATGAATTTTTAATGATTTTTTTTCAGGATTTTCAGACATATTTTTAGGTTTTTTATTTTCAAAACTTACCTCAAATAAACAAAAGTTGCAATCAATTATTTTTTTAATAAAATCTTTTTTAGTCGCAAAAAATCTCATAAGAAAAATCGAGAAAAAAACCAAAATGATAAAAATTGCCAATATTGAATTACAAGAGAATGTGTTGCTAGCGCCGATGTCGGGCGTGACCGATTTGCCTTTTCGTAAATTGGTAAAAGGCTTTGGAGCGCCGTTGGTGATTTCGGAAATGATCGCCTCGCGCGCCATGATTTTACAAACTCGCGAATCATTAAAAAAATGCCAAAAAGACGCTTCGCAATATCCAATGTCCGTTCAATTGGCGGGGTGTGAACCTGCTGTCATGGCAGAAGCGGCAAGGCTTAACGAAGAAATGGGCGCGGATATTATCGATATAAATTTTGGCTGTCCCGTTAAAAAAGTTGTTAATGGTTTTGCCGGAAGTGCTTTGATGAAAGATGAAGAATTGGCGACGCGGATTATGGAGGCCGTAGTCAAGGCGGTGAAAATTCCGGTAACGATGAAAATGCGTTTGGGCTGGAATTCAGAAAATCTTAACGCGCCGAGTTTGGCAAAAAAAGCTCAAGCCGTTGGGATAAAAATGCTTACGGTTCATGGGCGCACAAGGTGCCAAATGTATAATGGCAAAGCCAATTGGCACGAAATTGCCAATGTTAAAAATGCTGTTGAAATTCCCGTAATCGCCAATGGCGATATTAAAAATGCCGAAGATGCCAAACTTGCTTTGAATTATTCGGGAGCGGATGGCGTTATGATTGGTCGCGCTTGTTATGGCAAGCCTTGGCTTATCGCACAAATTTCGGCGCAATTAAGCGGTAAAAAAATTATCGAAACTCCGTCTTTGCTTGAGCAAAAAAATATTGTTTTAGAACATTTTGCGCAAATGATTGAACATTACGGCGCGCAAGTTGGGATTTCTTTGGCAAAAAAACATATTGGCTGGTATAGCTCTGGGCTTGCCGGCTCGGCAGATTTCCGTGCTAAAATAAATATGAGCGGAAGCTTTAGCGAATCGCAAAAACATTTAGAAAATTATTTTTTAGAAGCGAGCGAAGAGATTAAAGAGTTTATCGCCGATTTTTACGAAAAACAATTTGAAAATTTGAATATTTAAATAATTATAAAAACTTATCGCGGATGTCGCGATTCATTCGCTTTGATGCAATTCAATATAGCGAAGCGACGCGGGTCCCCGTCGCAAATCTTTTTCGAAGAAAAAGATGAAACATTTATCCACAAGGATTTAAAGTATTATCAGAATTTCTAAACTTTAAAATTAGATTTTTTAGCTTTTTCAAATCGGAAAATTTTAGGTAGCTACTGAAAAAAGCGATTTGTAGCCAGTTTCTTTCTTTTAAATAACTGTTTTGATAATGAACCAGAACCCCGTTAGACTCTAAAAACTCCCCCAGTTGTTCTGCTTGCTTTACTTGATTAAACTCAATAGTTACAATCGCGCATGATTTTACTTTTTCATTAATCACAATCTTGATTTTGTGATGCTCTAGAAACTTAACCAAATCATCGTTTAGTTTTTTAATTTTTGGCATTTTATTTTCTTGTAGCATCAATTCTAGCGAGACATTCAAAGCATTTATCAAATTTGAAGAGAAGGTAAAAGGAATACAATTTTTTGCGTGATAAAACCCAATATCAAGATATTGAGGAATTGTGTTTTGAGGTTTTGGATGATGATTATGTAAGACAATCGCAATGCCAGCTATTGATTCTAATCCTTTGTTGCTAGAAGCTGAAGCTAAATAAATTTTTGATAGATCAAGTTGATAAATACCCATTGAGCTGACGCAATCGACACAAACTTTGGTATTTGTTTTATTAGCGACCATTAAAATTTTCTCTAAATCGTTCATCATGCCAGTTGAGGTTTCGCAGTGAACAAACCAAATCCAATCAACTTTTTTCTTCAGCAAAATTTCTGCGATTTCGTGATAATCAAAAACTTCTCCCCAATTTTTCTTTAAGCTATGGAATTTTAAATTGTGGCGCGTTGCTTGATTTATAAGTCTTTCCCCAAATTCTCCATTGGAAATTATCAAACCATATTCATTTTTTAGGGTCGATAAATTTGCTGAAACTGCTTCATTAGCAAGACTTCCGCTACCCATCATCAAAGTGGAATATTTTGCCTTGGTAATAATTTTTAACTTGTTTTGCAGTTCTTTTAGCAAGTCAGAAAATTCAGGAGAGCGATGCGATATTGCGTTTTGTCGAAAGGCTTTGGAAACCTTTGATGAAATCATTACCGGACCGGAAAGAAAGCTGATTGGTTTTTTCATATTTTAATTGCGATTGTTTCGTGAGTAATAAACATTGGCTGAAACTTCGCTTTTTCATCGCCAACCAAATGAGCAAAAGGAACAAAACCGATATGTTTATATAATTTTTCTTGTTTTGTGGTGCCTGATATCAAGGCGATATCGCAATCTTGATTCAGAACATATTGCATTAGTTGCAGTGCAATTTGAAAAAATATTTTACCACCGCGATATTCTTTTTTGACGCTAAGAAGCCTTAATTCACAAGGTCTTGTCTTTCCGTATGGAAAATATGAATCGAGATTTGGCAATTTATGGTCAAGTGAAAATGGCCTTTGATTTCGGTAAGCAATCATTGCAATCAAATCATTATCTTTTTTACAGATGAAGTAGGTATTTTGTTGATGAAATTTATCTACAAGTCGACGCGATTCGCTTTGTTGATGTTGAGGGATTTCTAAGACAAATGTCTCATAATTTAGACAAAAAATTTGCTCAAATTCTTCTTCTGTATCGGCTATTTTAAATGTTAGCATGCGCTTTTTTTAGGTGAGAAATTATTAACAAAATAATCGCAATAAAAATTGCCAGAATTGTTACTGGATCAAGAAAGAGCGGATAATGATTCATCAGGATTAGGCTGATTGGTATCGTAGTTAACACGCTTGCGGAAATACTAAGTTTTTGATTATGCGTAATTAACAGGAGTAAAAAAAGAACGCTTAAAGAAATCAGTAGCGCCAAAAAATTTATCACAAAAATTATCGCGGTAAAAACAACAACTCCTTTACCGCCTTTAAATTTAAGTTGCGCAGGAAATAAATGACCGCATATCACCGCTATTGAACTTAAGAGGAGGAGAATAGAAAAATTTGTATCTAACCTAAAAAAATAAATCGTCACACCAAGAGCTAAAACGGTTTTAAGAAAATCACCGACAAAAGTTATAACGAATCCTTTTTTGCCAATAATTCTTCCGGCATTTCTTGCACCAACAGTTCCGCTGTTAATATTTCTTATATCCAGATTACTGCATATCTTAACGAGATAGTATGCGCTACAAAAGCATCCCAGCAGATAACTGTATAAAATTACGCAAATTAAATTGATGAAAAATTCCATATTTTAAACTCCAAACTCCATAATAAAGTTAATAATTTTATCCTTAAATTTATGATTTTTAAGACGATCTATATGATTCATAATCATAAAGTAGTTGTTGATTTAAAAAAATAAAATGTTAATTTAACGGTGTTCAATTAATCTAATTAAACAGTGTAAAATTAAAATGGCAAGAAGAAATGATCACACAAAAGAAGAGATTAGGGAAATGATAGTTTCATCTGGTTTGAATCTTATAAAGAATTCTGGATTCTCTGGTTTCAGCACGCGTCAAATCGCGAAAGAAATCGGTTACACGATTGGAACCCTTTATAATGTTTTTGATAATTACGATGATATCGTTTTACACATTAATGCAACAACGCTTGATGATATGGGGAAATTCATTGAAGAGGGCCTTAATCCAAAACTAAAAAATGCAAATGCCATTAAGCAACTTGCAAAGCTTTATATCGATTTTGCTCATAAAAATCGTAATAGCTGGAGCGCTCTATTTGAATATAACATACCTCCCGAGTCAGATTTGCCTGAGTGGTATAATCAAAGAATAGAAAAGCTTTTTAGTATTGTTGAGAGTCTTTTGTCAGAATTTATCAACAAAAAATCAGAAGCTTTAAAGCATGCAAAAGTAATTTGGGCAAGTATTCACGGAATTTGTGTGCTGAGCCTAACGCAAAAATTGAATGTCGCGGGAACTGCATCTGTTGAAATTTTAACTGATTCTTTGATAGAGAATTATTTGCGAGGTCTTGAAAAATGATCCGCAAATTTTTCTCTATTTTAACATGCAAGCTGATGTTTCTTTCAAACATCGTTAAAGCTTCAGAACTCAAGAATGATGGTGATTATGTTGTGATTTTGCATGGCATCACAAGATCAAATAAGCATATGCGAAAACTTGCCACCTACCTACAAAAAGATGGGTTTGATGTAATCAATTTAAGTTATCCCTCCACTGCTCATACGATTGAAGATCTGACAGAAATTATAAATAAAGAAATCTCCCAAAGAACCCCCGAAAACAAGCGAATACATTTCGTCGGATATTCAATGGGCGGGTTAATGGTTCGTGCATTAATCCATAAATATAATTACAAAAATCTAGGAAAAGTTGTTCAACTAGCAACGCCAAATCAAGGCAGTGAAGTTGCGGATTTTGTGAAAAACTTTTGGCCTTACAAAAAAATATTTGGACCCGCTGGTCAGCAATTAATTACTGATCAAAGTGCGGTAAAACACATTTTTGGCGAAGTGAATTACGAACTTGGAATTATTGCGGGTAATGCAACTATTGATCCAATTTCATCAGCAATAATTCCCGGAGAAAATGATGGCAAGGTTGCAGTTGAAAGAACTAAGCTAGCAGGAATGAAAGATCATATTGTAGTTAGCGCGTCTCATACTTTTTTTCCATCTAATAAAGAAGTGCAAAAGCAAACTTTATATTTCCTAAAAAATGGTAATTTTAAACACTAAAAAATATGCAAAACCAGACTCACTTATTGAAATCAAAAAGATTCTTACCACTTTTTATCACCCAGTTTTTGGGAGCATTCAACGACAATGTTTTCAAAAATGCTTTTCTGATTTGGTTTACTTTCGATGTGGCACAAAAGCTAAATATGAATGCACAAATTATGGTGACCATCGCTTCCGGCTTATTTATTTTACCATTCTTTCTTTTTTCCGCTCTTGCGGGTCAGCTTGCCGATAAATATGAAAAATCAAAATTAGTTAAGATCATAAAAATCGCTGAAATTTTGATTATGGGTTTTTCTTTCATCGGATTTTACTTTGAAAATATTCATTTGCTTCTGACTCTAATGTTTTTGATGGGAGTTCATTCAACATTTTTCGGCCCTATTAAATATAGCCTTCTTCCAGAGCATCTCAAGGATAGCGACTTGGTGAGCGGTAACGCTTTAATTGAGGGCGGAACTTTTCTTGCGATATTGCTCGGTACAATAATTGGAGGCATTACGATTCGCATCGAAAACGGTATCGAAATTATTTCAATAGCAGTGGTCTCTTTTGCGATTATGGGATGGCTTAGTAGCCTCTTTATTCCAAAATCTCCAGTGGCTGATCAGAACCTAAAAATCAGTTTTAACATCCTTTTACAAACCTGGAAAATCATCAATTATGCCAAAAAAGAAAATACGGTTTGGCTCTCGATAATAGGCATCTCCTGGTTCTGGTTTATTGGCGTTACCTTCTTATCACAATTTCCAATTTATACCAAAAACATCATTAGTGGCGATGAATATATCGTTACTTTATTCCTCTCAATTTTCTCAATCGGAATTGGAATTGGATCAGTAATGTGCAACAAATTTCTCAAAGGAAAAATCGATGGACGCCTTGTGCCACTTGGCTCAATCGGAATCACAATCGGTATAATTATTTTTTGTACTGCGAGTTATTTTTATAATTCATCAATAACTCCAGATCATTTACTCGGTTTAAAAGAGTTTTTATCGGTAAATATTTATAGCTGGCTCATCATCTTGGGATTACTTACAATCGCGATATTTTCCGGCATCTATATTGTTCCTCTTTATGCGATAATGCAACATCGCTCTGAGGAAAAATATCTATCACGCATCATCGCTGCTAACAATGTTTTGAACGCTCTATTCATGGTGATTTCAAGTATTAGTGTAGTTGCTTTATTTAAGGTGAATTTCAGTCTTTTGCAAATTTTTCTACTAGTTGGAATCTTGAATATTTTTGTTTTTTTCGCCATCAAAAAAATCGTTAAACAAAAAATTTCTGGGAGACTTAAAAATGCTTAAAAACTTACTCAAAAAATTTCTGACCAAACTTTATAAAATCGAAATTAAAGGTTTGGAAAATTATGAAAAAGCTGGAAATCGGGTTTTAATCGTTGCAAATCACCTTTCATTTTTAGACGCGATTTTGCTAGCAGTTTTTCTTCCAGAAAAACCAATGTTTGCCATTAATACTTTTGTCGCTGGCAAATGGTGGATGAAGCCATTCTTGGTTTTAGCGGATACTTACGCTCTTGACCCAACCAATCCGATGGCAACCAAAAGCTTAATCAACGAAATTAAAAAAAATAAAAAATGCATCATCTTTCCTGAGGGAAGAATCACCGTTACCGGCTCTTTGATGAAAATTTATGAAGGTCCCGGAATGATTGCTGATAAGTCAGATGCCATGATTTTGCCGATTCGACTTGATGGCGCCCAGTACACACCTTTTTCGCGTTTAAAAGGTAGAGTAAAAATTCATCTATTTCCAAAAATTACTTTGACAATTTTAAAGCCGATAAAATTTGAAGTTGAAAAAGAAATCACCGGAAGAGCCAGACGCTCAGCTAATGCTGATAAGCTTTATGACATTATGACCGATATGTTATTTGAAAGTTCAGACTACAAAAAAACTTTATTTGAATCACTTCTCGATGCTCGCAAAATTCACGGAGGAAATCATTCAATTATTGTTGATGTTGAGCGTAAAGAGGTCAACTATAACCAGCTGATTGCGCGTTGCCTAATATTAGGAAAGAAGATTTCCCAAGATACTAAGCATGGTGAATATATTGGCTTCATGTTACCCAATATGGTTTCAAGCATTGTTACATTTTTTGCGATGCAAGCTTTTGGCAGAGTGCCGGCGATGTTAAATTTTTCCGCGGGTGGTCAAAACTTTATTTCGGCTTGCAATGTAGCAAAAATTAGAACTATTTACACCTCAAAAAGATTTATTGATGGAGCGAAATTAAGTTACTTAATAGAGCTGGCTGAAAAAGAGGGAATTAAAATTTTTTACTTAGAAGATATTAGAAAGACAATTACTTTTATCGATAAAATTTCTGGAATTGTAAAGTCAAAGTTGATTGGCTGTAGTTTCAAAAAAATTAACAGCTCTACTTCAAATGATCCGGCGATAATTCTATTTACATCTGGCTCCGAAGGAACTCCGAAAGGCGTAGCTCTAAGTCATGAAAATATTCAAGCAAATCGTTTCCAACTTGCCTCAAGAGTTGATTTTGGAAGTAAAGATGTGGTGTTTAATGCCTTACCAATTTTCCATTCATTTGGCTTAACTGGCGGAACGCTACTCCCGATTTTAGCTGGCATAAAAACTTTCTTTTACCCGTCTCCGCTTCATTACCGCATAGTGCCGGAGTTAGTTTATGATACTAATTCCACTATTATGTTCGGAACAAATACTTTCCTTTCCAACTATGCCCGCTTTGCACACGCCTATGATTTTTATAGCGTCCGTTACATATTTGCTGGAGCAGAAAAATTAGATGAAGAAACTAGAAAAGTTTGGTCAGAAAAATTCGGTGTCAGGATTTTTGAAGGTTATGGCGCAACAGAAACCTCTCCAGCTTTATCAACCAATACGCCAATGCATAACAAACCAGGAACTGTTGGCAGATTATTGCCTGGTATAAAATTTCAACTTGAAGAAATTGAAGGAATTACCGACGGGAAAAAATTATTGGTTAAAGGACCAAATGTGATGAAAGGCTATTTGTTGGCATCAAATTTAGGCGTTATCACACCGCCACAAGATGGCTGGTATGATACTGGTGACATTGTAGCAATTGACGATAAAGGCTTTATCTCGATCAAAGGTCGCGCCAAGCGCTTTGCCAAAATTGCTGGTGAAATGGTTTCTCTCAACGCAACTGAGATTAACATTGCCAAAATTGATCCAAAATCAGCACATGCAACCGTGGCAATTCCTGATGCTAAAAAAGGTGAGCAAATAATTTTAATGACCACCAGCCAAACCTTAAAACGCGCCGATATTTCAACTTACTTCAGAGAAAATCAAATCACTGAATTGTCGGTCCCAAAAGAAATAATAGTGGTGGAAAATCTGCCGTTGCTTGGAACTGGGAAGACTGATTATGTGAAAATAAAAGAATTAACAAACCGAGCCTCCTCTTAATCTAATAAATTTTTGAATTTTATAAGCCGATGGATCGACATTTCCTCCCGATAATAATATCAAGATTTTACTTGGTTTAGTTTGAGTTTTTAGATAAGAAATTGAAGCGTCATTGGTTTGGAGAGGTTCGACGCCGAAAATTTTAGTTTTTTTCGCCAATAATTCTTTGGCTAAAAAACTTCCCGCTAGCCAACCCCCGCCTCCGCAAGTGGCAAAAATTGCCTCGATTTCAATTGCTGAATTA